>CAUHML010000143.1 GCA_959606905.1 uncultured Bacteroides sp.
TGGAGTACCTCAGATTCTATTGACAGAAGTCGGCTATGTGTCCCTTACTGACGGTAAGTATCATTATTATTTGAAAGATCATCAGGGTAATAATCGTGTGGTTGTTGCTGAGGAGGGAACGGTTGAGGAAGTGAATCATTATTATCCGTTTGGAGGTGTGTTTTCTTCTACCGGAGATGCTCAGCCTTATAAGTATAATGGCAAGGAGTTGGATCGTAAAGGTGGGTTGGACTGGTATGATTATGGAGCGAGATACTATGATGCAGCTTTAGGCAGGTGGCATGTGGTGGATCCGATGAGTGAGAAGTATTATGGTGTGAGTCCATATTTATACTGTGCAAATAATCCTATTCTCTTGGTTGACCCTAACGGTATGTGGCCTACTTGGAGAGGTATTAGGAATGGTTTAAACAATGCTTTAAATACCACTCTAAGTTTTGCTAATGGAGCAGTACGTGCTGTAACGGATAATATACTGTTAGGAAGTACTTCTTTACGTGAAACGGGAATATATAGCAGTGTAGGTGCTTATAACGTAGGTCAGGATGTTGGTGATGTGATTAGCCTTTTTATAGGTGGTGCAGAAGTAATAAGAGGTTCCGGGGAAGTTGCCGCCGGTTTATTGGGAAGTCCGGAAACTGGCGGAGTGTCCTTGGCTGTTTCAACAAAAGGAGTGGTGGATGTTACTCACGGATCACTTATGGCTACGAGCGGGGCTATGAAGTTATTCTCTAGAAAAGGGAGGGTTAATGAAAATAGTAGCAGTGATAGAGATGCAGCTCAAAAAACATCAGAGTACAAAAAAGCAAAATCTGGCTCTGGCAAGGAAAAAGCCAATGATGTCCCTGATTGGGTTAAAGGGGAAAAACCGTATAAAAATGAGAATGGAAAAGATTTTGCAAAAAGATTGTTGGAGAAGAGATTCGGAAAAGATGCTAAGTACAAAACAGGACCAGGATCTGATTACAATAAAATAAAGAAATATGGAGATAGAAACTTTGAATGAAAATATAAATTGTATAAGATGGAAAAATATTATGAGCTTTATCATGTGTATGAAAATGAGAATCAGGATGATGTAATCAAATTTATAGGCATATTTCACTCGCCAAAAGAAGCTTGGCTAGTAATCAAATCTTTGAGAAATAAACCGGGCTTTAAACAGTACTCCCAAAAATGTTTTTGGGTCTGTAAGACTTATATAGATATGATTGATGGTGAAGATGGATTTGTTTTTGTTTGAGTAATATAAAAAATAAAAAGTAATAACTATGGTTGCATTTTATCGCTTAGATCATTTTCATTCTATAAATGGACATTTTTTAGAAAGTAATATTGGAACTTTCTCTTCATATAACTTAGCTGAAAGTTGTATAGATAAACTAATCAATAAGCCTGGGTATAATTTGTATCCTCGGTCTAACTTTGTAATAACTAAAGTAATATTAGGGAATATTCATTGGGAAAAAGGATTTGTTAAAACAGAGTCGGGTGATTTTGAGATAGAATAAAGACTTATTTATGATTGTCTTAATATAAAGTTGTTCACTTATATATTTGAATCGTTTTAGATCTCTATGCCCTATTTTGTGTAGAAATCTAAAAGGTATTACATGTAATATGTTATAAGAATATATAGAATTAGTTTTGTTTTATCTACATAAAATTGATACTTGAGTAACCTTCCTACCCTAACATAAAGTATAAGGCTTATGTTAGGGTAGTCTTTTTATTATACGGATGGTATGGAGGGTACCTAATCTGATCGACAATCTCTTTATTTTATACTGGTAACTGACACTGCCTTAGCTTCTTTAATAATGGCTTTGAGTTTACAGATAGTGCTTATGAAGTAATAGAATATGATAAAAACGGTAATCTGACCAAAGATTTAAACAAAAAGATAAAAGAAATCGAATATAATTACTTAAATTTGCCTATCTTCGTTATATTTGATAATGGGAACACATTCTTAATCTGTATGATTCCAACAGTGTAAAATACCGTACTTCGTATAAGGTTGGAAGTACTGCTACCAGTATTGACTATTGTGGTAATGTGATCTATGAAAATGGTGTTGCTGTAAAACTCTTGACAGAGTAGATTATATCACTCTGAATGATAATAAGTATCATTATTATTTGAAAGATCATCAGGGTAATAATCGTGTGGTTGTAGATGAGGAGGGAACGGTTGAGGAAGTGAATCATTATTATCCGTTTGGAGGTGTGTTTTCTTCTACCGGAGATGCTCAGCCTTATAAGTATAATGGCAAGGAGCTGGATCGTAAAGGTGGGTTGGACTGGTATGATTATGGAGCGAGATACTATGATGCAGCTTTAGGCAGGTGGCATGTGGTGGATCCGATGGCGGAGGAATATTATGATTTGAATCCGTATAATTATTGTGGTAATAATAATGTAAATAATATTGATATAAATGGGGATAGTATTACTATTCTGAATTATGGATATGGAGATAAACAGCATATGGCATTATTGATTCAAAATACAAATGATAAATGGCAGTATTTTTCTATTAATGGAAACAATGTGTATATTTCTGGAAAATTTTCAGGAGGCCGTAAATTTGATGATATAGCCATTGGAGAATTTGATACACCCGAAGAATTTCTTAAAAGTAAATACAATTCTTCTGGAGATGCTGATGATATGAATGTAAATTCCTATGGCTTTTCCGAGGGATATATGATTCCAACTAACAAGGATCAAGATAATGCTATTCGCGATGCTTTCCTGAAAATTAGTAATAATGAAGAGTATAGCCTTATGTCTAATAATTGTGCCACAGCAGTACAGAGGGCTATTGAAGTTGCGGGTATACGAACTCATCTACAAAAATATGCGACATTTAGAATGCCACAGACTAATTACTTTATGAAAAAATCATCGTTGGTGATGCATGGTCCAGTTTCTAGATCTATTGTGCCTAGTGTTGCATTTAAGTTGATTATTCAACTAAACCCGAATGGTCGAATAATAAAGAAATAATATACAAATGAAAAGAATAAAGTTGACGCCTATATTATTGATATTTCCTATATCAATTATAGCTTTTATAGTGAATATACGTAGGCATTGGACAGCATTTAGTTTTTACTTTATTATAGGATTTATATTAATAATGATTTTTGTTCTGTTGGTCGATCGTTTTAGTATTCCTTGTTATAAGCTGAAAACTATTTGGATTATCGAAATAGTTCTTATTATCCTTACATTAATTTTATATAAGGGGTGCTGATTGTTTTATTCTGTTATTTGTTGCTGAATTACTCTAGCGGAAGTCGACTAAAACAAACCTGAGCTAGGGTAATTCTTATTATCTTATATTAATATAGATTTATTAGGATCTAGTTGTTCTATATTAGGATTTTTATTTTGATTCTTATGAGAATAAAATTTGATATAAATTGAATAAACTTAAATTTATATGTCGGAGTAAGACTATTTTGTATTGTTAGGTTTAACGAAAGCTCATCATATTACTTTTTTGTTTTGTGGTAAGTCTGGCGAAGTTGAGGCTTCTGATCACTGTTTTGAATGAAGAGGAGGCAATTAATGAGCAACTCTTTCTGTAAATACTAACCGTTTTAATGAGCAGGTGACGGGTTATGATAAAATGGGTAATATCTTGGGTCTGAAGCGCTACGGGCAGACTTCATCGACGGGTTATGATGTGATTGATGATCTTTCTTTGAGTTATGTCGGTAACCGGTTAAAGAAGGTGGCAGACCGTTCAGGCACTTCTGCCTTCAATAACGGCTTCGAGTTCAAGGACGGTGTTGACTTGTCAACCGAATATGAATATGATGAAAACGGCAACCTGACTAAAGATTTAAACAAAAATATAACTGCTATTCAGTATAATTGTTTAAATTTGCCTAGTCGTGTAATGTTTGCGAATGGTAACAGTATATCTTATCTTTATGATGCTGCGGGCAGGAAACTCCGTACCGTGCACGTTCTGGAAGGAGACAGTGTTACAACGGATTACTGCGGCAATGTGGTCTATGAAAATGGAGTACCTCAGATTCTATTGACAGAAGTCGGCTATGTGTCCCTTACTGACGGTCAGTATCATTATTATTTGAAAGATCATCAGGGTAATAATCGTGTGGTTGTAGATGAGGAGGGAACGGTTGAGGAAGTGAATCATTATTATCCGTTTGGAGGTGTGTTTTCTTCTACCGGAGATGCTCAGCCTTATAAGTATAATGGCAAGGAGTTGGATCGTAAAGGTGGGTTGGACTGGTATGATTATGGAGCGAGGATGTATGATCCGGTGTTGGGAAGATGGCATGCGGTGGATGATTTGAGTGAACATTATTATTATTTATCTCCGTATAATTATTGTATGGACAATCCTGCTAATTGGGTTGGCCCAGATGGGAGGGAACCTAAAATAACGGTGGATTTACCGGAAGTAACAATTATAGGACAAAAAGTAATGGAACCGATTTCTGGTTTTTGGAATGCGTTCGGCTATTATCTTTTTGGGAGAACAATAACTCTTCTTATGTATGGTATTAATAATAATAGTATGTCGGCAAATCCAATAGGCTATCTAACTTACAATGTAAACAAAGAGGGTGTAGTCATGGGGGGTGCTCCTATAGGTGGAATAGCTCCTACTCCGTCCTTTACAGGTCTTAAAATGAGACAAATATTGCAATTGCTTAAAGCTGGTAGAACCATGACGAAAGGTGGGTTAACGGCTGTAGGTAGGGCTCTAAAGAAACATAGTGACAGAAGTGGAAGCGCTTTTCCGAAGGCTGTTGGAAATCCGACAGCAATTAACTAACAAGGGGAGGCTGTATTGAAGTCAATACTAGAACACCCAAACGTACAGCGTATTGTTAATGACGCAACTCAAACTTTTAAAGCTAATAGATTTGGGGTGAATAGCGTTGATTATAAAATACCAGGAGGAATCGGTGCTCGTTTTAGCGTAGACGGTAAATTTATAACATTTCTTGAACCGTAAAAAATAAATAATATGGAAAAATTGAATTTTGAACTAATGATAGCAAGCCCTTATGATAGGGAAAAATTAGTTGTTGAAATAAATTATAAAAATGATATCCCTGTTTTCATTGAGCAGGAAAAAGTCTTTTTTGAAGCAATTTTCTATTACGGAAAACTTGAGGTAATAATGTTTCCATTAGATGATTTTATGACTATTTTACAGGATGCAAAGTTTTTTTTAGCTGGCAATGAGAATGAATACATGAAGTTATACAATACGAATAAAGAACTTTTCGAATCTACTAAAAAAGCATATATAGAGGATTGCAAATTGGTAGCTATGGCTTCAACAAATGAAGAAAAAACGGTTAAAATATTACGCAATGGACTGTTTATGGCAAGCCTGAGTAAGGGAAATGGTAGTTTGAATATACGCTTTTATTATCATGGAGAAGATATAAGAATACCGGTGGAAGCTCTTCAGCACTTATTATGTAAGGCTAGAGAGTTATTGATAAATGAATAATGTTTTACCTTGATATAAGTTGATTAACTATCAATTTATGTCAGGGTGTTTTATTCTTTCTTATGAAGAAGAGTATATTCGTTTCTAAGTTAGACTAAAATCAGAGGATAAATACGCTGGAGGTCTATAGTTGTGTTAATCGAATATGAAATTTGGCCTGTAGTGACAACTAATTAAAAGGTGAGAGACCATTCAACTACGCCTGCTTCAATAACGGCTTCGAGTTCAAGGACGGTATTGACTTGTCCACAGAGTATGAATATGATGAAAACGGCAACCTGACTAAAGATTTAAACAAAAATAAAACTGCTATTCAGTATAATTGTTTAAATTTGCCTAGTTGTGTAATGTTTGCGAATGGTAACAGTATTTCTTATCTTTATGATGCTGCGGGCACGAAACTCCGTACCCATGTACTTCTGGAAGGAGACAGTGTTACAACGGATTACTGCGGCAATGTGGTCTATGAAAATGGAGTACCTCAGATTCTATTGACAGAAGTCGGCTATGTGTCCCTTACTGACGGTAAGTATCATTATTATTTGAAAGATCATCAGGGTAATAATCGTGTGGTTGTAGATGAAGAGGGAACGGTTGAGGAAGTGAACGATTATTATGCTTTCGGCGGATTGATGTCAACAAGTTCCCGGCAGAGCGTCCAGCCTTATAAGTATAATGGCAAGGAGCTGGATAGTAAAGGTGGGTTGGACTGGTATGATTATGGAGCGAGGCGGTATGATTCGGTGTTAGGAAGGTGGAATGGAGTGGATCCGTCCTGTGAGAAACATTACAGTTGGAGTCCTTATGTTTATTGTAAGAATAATCCGGTGTTAAGGATAGATCCGGTTGGGAAGGATGATTATGTGATAAATTATCATGGTCGAGTTCGCCTGATAAGAAAGACTGATAGAATTGTTGATGTCTTATACGCCAGTGGAACAAGCGGGACAGTGTCGAAAATAAATCCTGAATGGAAGAATATCAAGGTATTTGACAAGTCTATTTTACCTGCATTGGAAACAAATTTAGGCAATAATACCAGTGGTGCTGATTACTTTGCAGAAACATCTAGCGCGTATGATGCGGCTAATATCGCAACATTTGGTATTGAGAATACCGGAGTTGAGTGGAAATATACTGCCGGATACAGGGATGGAGAGAAGAAATATATCATAGGAAACAGTAGCCGTGATTATAGTGTTTCTACATTGGAAGGTATAAATAATAATCCATTTGAAGGCTTTCAGCCAATCGTGGATATTCATTCTCATCCCAGCACTCAAGGCGCATCCGAGCATGATATGCTGAATGCAAAAGGCAAGAATGGAGTATCTTTTGGAGTTTATTTTAAGGATAATAAAACCCTTTATGAATATAATTCCGTAAGAAGTAACCTGAACTCTATAAAAATGAACTCCATGCTGGATTTAATGAGATATACATTTAGAAAATATAATGAAAACGATGAGGAGGAGTAATTGCATTCTGTTTATAAAGATGATGATCCTTTCGACCCTGGCATTTTCATGCCGGGGTTTGAATGATCGTAAGGTGGATCCCGTAGTCATTGCCCATGCCAAAGCGGTGATAGATTCGAATTTTTTGCACAGCCCCTATCTGCAGGTTGCACAGTATGAATTCAATACAGCTTGGCTGTATATTATTGCGCCTAAACATTCTTTTTGGTTTTGGACGGAGAAAGGAGGTCCCGATAATGCTTATGAACTCCCAACCGACTTTCTTGAATATAAAGGGAAATTTATATTCTTTTATCTTAAGAATAAAAAGCGGTTGAGCGAGGAATTCCTTGATAAAACAATGAGGCAAAAAAAAGGGGAAAATTATATAGAATTGGACACGCACACACATATGGATACTTGTGGTATATGGGTGTATTTTAAAGATAAATATTCGGATAGATCTGCATATGTACATTGCGGCGATCGTCAGCCCTTTTCTGCATACCCTGAATTGCGTTACTTCTTATGTAATGAACAGGATTCATCCGTTTATTATTCTCATATTATTGATATGCGAATGTGGAAGCCATATATATATGGAACGGAAACCAAAAACGGAAAATTTTTGAATCCCAATCAAATAGAATTTAGCGTGAAAATATGTAACCGTACAGATTCTGCACTTTATATAAGTACGCGACCGGAAGAGTATGGTCATTTTGTTTTTAAAGATGGTGAAAACTCTTTAACTTTCCATGTAAGCGATGCGGAAGGTGCTGCTGAAGTATCTCCTGGAATGTATGAAATAACTCCCCATACTGACATTGTCTTAGACTTATCCACAGAAAAGAATCCTATTGTATTTAAGAATGTTCCTCGGAAGAAATATCCGGAGAAAATACATCAAATGGTTTATGATTCCGTATATTACCTTCCGACGCATACTGTACCCCAAAGCGAGAAAAGGTATATTTGGAATAAGAAATTTAAGGTTTACCCTCTTTATCTTAATTCTTATTATTACCGTATAGATAGTGTGGAACATACTGTTTTTTGGGATGGAGAAATAGACGAAATTATCGGAAGAAAGTTTAAAAGGTGAAGTACCCTTCCGGTTCCTATGTTGTCCGCAGGGGTTTATAAGCAAATATTAAAGTCGGCACAGGAGTATTATGTGCACAGCAACGTCTGTTCGCGTTTTGCGTATGAGGCTTCCCACCGTAATTTGCTGTTAAAAGAGTTTGGTGTTTGTGCTTCCTCCGGGTTACCAGGATTATCCGGATTTGGATCTTTATGCTTACATATATCGTTATGACTATCTGGATCGTCTTGTTTATAA
>CAUHML010000144.1 GCA_959606905.1 uncultured Bacteroides sp.
GAAGCATTCCATTGGATATGTAAAGGTTCACAAGCCTTTTTTGCTCCCCAATAAGCACCTGTAGGATCGTAATAATAGTCATAAGTCTGCCATACAAACGAGGGATAAGCCGGATGGCTCATCCAGATCAGAAGTCCGGCTGCATCATTCCACATCTTATCGTTCCAAGCCTCATACATACCTTTCATCACTTCAAGATTCAGCATTTGCGCTTTCTCGCAGAATTCTTCCAGTCCGGATGATTCTCCGTACTGTGTGTTTACTGAATTCTTATAATTAACCGGGTTGGCATTAGACGCTTCCTTACCGAAGAAATGTTTGTTCCATACATTGTCATCATCATTCTTCAACTGCTCATCAGTAGGTAGAGGCCACCAGTCTTTTTGCGGGATAAACTCTTTGATGCTTTCAAATGTGGGGAAAGTGGCCGTTCCTATTTCTGTACGCATACCGTAACCGTGATCAATACCGTATGGATAAGCCGGTGTATTAAATGCCAGATTACTGCCTGAAGTTTCAAAATGGTGTCTTGGAGGTTGATTTCCCCACCAACCACTTCCGGACAATCCATCCTGATTGGAGCAAGACTTATACATACGGTCATTATTGTCCTCCTTCGCAATCATTTCACGCAGGTAATTATCCAAATCAGGTGCCGGATACGTTTCATTTGCTCCACACCAAATAGCAATAGAAGGATGGTTTCTAAGACGTCTGACTTTATCAAGGGCATTCGCTTTAAATGCTTCCGGTTGCGCCACGTCATTGTATGCTACATATAACCAAAAATCATTCCATACCATAATCCCATATTTATCACAATAATCATAAAACTCATCATCAGTAACACACCCTGTCCATAGACGGATCATATTGTAATTCATTTCCTTATGAAGTCTGATTTTCGTTTCATACTCTTTACCCTGACATCGAAGCAGATATTCGCTCATTCCCCAGTTTCCACCTTTCAGATAGATCTTCTGTCCGTTGATAAAGAATGTAAGAACAGGATATCCCACTACATTATCGACCATTTTATACTCATACTTCTTGATACCGAATGTCATTTCTTTTACATCCGACACTTTTCCATCTACAGAACAAGTCAGCTTACAAGTATAAAGATTGGGATCACCATAACCATTCGGCCACCAAAGTTTCGGATGGTCAACGACCAATTGCGCTATGTCATCTTTGTTAATAGATAGTCTGGCTGTTGTTCCTCCTTCTACCCGAATGTCTTTAGAGAAAGAAATATTCCCCGGCTGAATCACTCCGGATACAACGACTTCTTTAGGGGAAGAAGAAGCATTTCTAATATCTGTTGAGACAGAAAGCTCTGCTTTCTGCAAGGTCGGTAACTCTGAACGTACCCAAGGATCTTCCATCACTACATCTCCTGTTACCACAAGATAAGCATTGCCTGTGATACCAGCCAGACGTCCCGGAACGTATGGCATCCAGTCCCAACCGGCACCAGCCAGATAACTGGGGCTACACGCAACTCCATACGGGTCTTTAGCCTTACGCGTCTTTTTCTGATCGGCATCGGTAATCAGAACAGCTATCACATTCTTACCGGATTTCTTTATCAAATTAGTTACATCAAACTTCGAACGTAACATGTGACCGCTTACATCTTTAGTAGATGCTTTTGTTCCTGATATCTTCTCACCATTAAAATAGAAATCGGCAAAGCGGTTCGTATTGTCGAAATGAAGCCATACCCGCTTCCCCTCCGAATAAGAAGACGGGAGTTCGAATTCCGTACGATACCAGAAAGGACGGTTATAAAACGTTTCGTCTACTTTATAAATATTATCGGCATAATTAGGATCTGGAACGATTCCTGCTTCAACATAAGCAGTAAAAACAGTTCCGGGAACCACACCTTTAACGTAATCGGACATTTTAAATTCCGGAGTAGAAATCTGCTCTCCGGTTATGTTCTCTAAATCTGCCTGGGGTTTCACTTCCCAGATAATCCGAGGATTAGAGCTGTTCAAAGACATCCATGTACTCTGCTCTGCACACCCTGTCTGGATTAGAGCACATATAACCGATATAATGATAAGCCCAAGTTTATTCATCATACTATCAAGATTTTAAAGTAACAATTTGTTTTAGAGTATGTTATTCAATCAAAGTCCCCACTCAACATTAGGTTTATCACCCATAAACAGCTCCAATGTACCTCCGGCTGCAATGTCCGCAAAATCAAGATAACATTTATTGTATTCCTGACCGTTCAACAAGGCCTTTTGTATATAGACGTTATTTATGCTGTTATTATGAGCTATCACCGTGAATTTCTTACCAGTATAATAGCTGGGATCAAGATTGAACTCTACTTTATCAAAAACCGGACTTGTAATCTCCATACGTGTATTTCCCGGACAGGAAGGATGAATACCGGAAGCAGCCAACACATACCACGCTGACATCTGACCTACATCTTCATTGCCAACAATTCCTTCAACTTTGTTTGCATAAGCCTTTTCACATGTATAGCGTGTCCATTTTTGAGTATACCAGGGAACTTCAAGCTGATTGAACAAAAAAGGAACGAAGTGCACAGGTTCATTCGCATGGTTATAATATTCATTCCACAGCATATTAGAAGGAGTTTTATTAAAGAAATCTGTTAAATCCGCAATAACTTTCTCCTTGCCACCCATCAAGTTCACCATTCCCGGAACATCGTGAGGTACAAACCAACCTTGCTGATAAGAGTTTGCTTCTATACACCCATACCATTCTTTAAGACGTGCATTCTCCGGCCATTCTACCCATGTTCCATCTGCTTTACGGGGACGGAACCACCCCTTTTCTTTATCAAAAATAGAATGATATGCCTGTCCCTTTTCATAGAAACATTTGGCATCGTCTTCTTTCCCCATAGCTTTCGCTAATTGAGATATACACCAATCAGTATAAGCATACTCCAAAGTGGTTGAAATACTCAATGGTTCCGGAGCATACCCCAATGAATCATTACCAAAACGACGGGATGTGTTAACGGCATAACGATATGCTTTCTCTGCATCATACGTACGAATCCCTTTGATATAAGCATCCGCCAAAACAGACAAAGCAGGATTTCCCAACATACAGCCGGAATAGGAATTCAGCAATTCCCAACGTTCATAGTATTCGCGCCCACTCTGATCTGCCATAGTAATCAATGAGTTCAGTTCATCACTTACTAAACGCGGATTAATTATAGTCTGCAAAGGAAACTGACTACGAAATACATCCCATCCACTGAATATAGTACGTTTTGTAAAAGTGCTGTCAGCCGTATGTATTTTATAATCACCGCCTACATAACGTCCGTCTACATCTGTATAGATACGAGGATCAATCATCGTATGATACATGGCAGTATAGAATATCGTTTTTTCATCATCCGTACCACCGGATATCCGGACACGATTAAGTTCTTTATTCCACAATTCAGTAGCTTCCTGCTTTACTTGTCCAAAATTTTTAGAGGCTATTTCTTGTTCAAAGTTATTTGCAGCACCCTCCATATCAACAAAAGAGATACCAACTTTCATCTCTACAGTCTCTCCCTCCTTCGTTGGAAATTCAGTAAAAAAACCCAAGTGTTTACCCGTCAGTTCTTTCTTGTCTTTTATAACCGGAGCTTGTGATACACGAGTCAAATAAGGAATACTCACTACTTCATCACGTTTCCGAACCCAATGTTCGGGAATATCTGCACTCCAAAAGCCATAATTAGTCAAAGGTTTACTAAATTGTGCATAATAATAAACGGTATAATCGGCTTTTCCTTCACCATTACCCCATCCACCACCATCAGGTGTACACTTCATCCATCCTTGAATAGTATAATCATCTACAACTTTAATATACTGCGAAGTAGATGTTCCCCCTACTCTACGAGCTAAATCAATCTGAATACGCGATTGGTCACTAGAAGGATAAGTAAAATGTAAAATTCCACAGTGCGGTGTCGCACTACTTTCTACTTTGATATGATAATCAGTCAATTCTACCGAATAATATCCGGCCTTAGCCGTTTCAGTGGCTTTGTTATAAGCCGAACGATATCCTTTTATACTATCATTATTCTCTTTACCTGCCACTTTATATAATTCACCAGTTGTAGGCATCACAAGAAAATTGCCCAAATCACCAAACCATCCCACACCACTCATCTGGGTAAAGGCAAATCCTTCGATTGTCTTATGTTCATCACTGTATCCGGAACCGTTATCACCTCCCGTTATTGTATTAGGACTAACTTGTACCATACCATACGGAGTCGTAGCTCCGGGAAAAGTTTTACCTAATCCGTGATAAACACCGGCAGCCCCTACACTAGTACTGGCACCAATAAACGGGTTTACATAATCGGTCGGAACCAAATCTTCCGATACGGTATTGGTTGATGAGCAACCCGTCATCCAACACAAAAAGCAAACAATTAAAAGATTAGCAGTCGCTTTATACATAACAATAATCTAATTATTTTAAGTCAAACTAAGAACGAAAGTCTTAATACCAAACCGCGGCATTGAAATCATCATTTCCGATTTACCTGCACGTGTTTTTATCTTCTTTCTTTCGATACATTGTCCATTCAAATCAACTTCCTCCACTCCGGATAATGGCATGTCAATGGTAACCTTTTGTAATTTTTCGTCCCCTTCAGAATTGAACAGGCGCAATAGTACCTTTCCATCTTTCATTTGAAGAGCACTCACTTGATAACCAGTATTCTGTAAATCAATAAATGATTTCGATTCCGGTTTTGCCACTGGATAGCAAGAATGCAGCAATGGTTCATTCCAACAATCGCTATCATCTGCGATTGATGCTTTGTCCCATTTGCCACGATGAGGTATAATTGCATACTTCATCCTCAAAGGGTGTGTTATTTTATAATCAGGTCCCCAAAGTCCTCCACCCGAATATTGAGCAGTCAGTCCTAATGGATAGTCCTCTCCATAAGAATAAGAAGTAGTATGATCTGATAATAAAGCCAGAGCATAGTCGCCTTCCTGTTCAGCCAAGTCAACCCAATGAAGTATAATATTATGTTTAATTTGATCCCAAGAACCAAAGAAAGTATCAGTCAGTTTGCTTTCGCATACGTCAAACGGTGCATTTTTGTAAACGCGGGGAGCATGTAAATCAGTCGGGAATAATACACTTAGTTTAAACCGATCGTCACAATAAGCCCGACGATTATCACGCCAACGTTCCTCTTTATATTCACCAATACCTACATTCTTTTTCCAGTCAACCGTCAAATCAAAATCGATCCGTCTCGTTCCTTTAGTGAGAGTGATTACTTGTGTAAACGGATGGGAAGCAATCTCACCCTCTATCTTAATTTTTTGCTCATATACATTATCCCTTACTACTGTCAGCTTGGCCGGAGTATCTATAGAAGAACGAAATTTACCTTCTTCATAAAAAAAGCCTCGTAGCTCCCCTAAGGCATATTTCTCCGTTTTACCTGCAAAATCCTTATTCCCTTCTTTTTTAGCTATCAGGCTTTTTATGGTTCCTCCCTTTGATAAGTCAAAAACAATTTTATACATATCATTTTCAACCACGTATTCCTGTTTATTCACCTTATTACCTTCCAAAACGAATCTACTCTCCGAAGCCTCTTTCTTACCGGCTTCTTTCTTTTTTATACAATACGTGGAATAACCAAAGGGAGGAATCTCTGCCTCAAAAAATAATCTTATCTCTTTACCTCCATTTTCTACCAAACAACCTATATCTTTACCTTTCCAGTCATAAACACTTAAATCCGCATTTTCAAATTCCGTAGGCAGAAGAACACTTACGATTTCCTTTCTTCTCATTCCTAATGTATTAAAAACACGTATATATTGCTGTTGAGCATTATTTTGCGGAATAAACTTTTCATTAAAGCTCCGCATAGATGCCTCAATAATTCCATCTGCAAGATGATTGGTACTGTCTGTCCATCGCTTAATCTGATCAGCCCATGTTCCTTTCCTATTCAGTCCATTATAAGGCACAATCCATGAATCATGATGTTGTGCCAACATCAGTGTACGCCAAGCCTCATCCATATCTGCCTGTCGACAAATATATTTATTTTCCAGATAAGCCATTACAGACATTTTCTCTGCCATGACAATTCTATTTTCTGAAACGCGTACTTCTTGCGCTATTTTTTGCAAAACCTGACTTCCCCACATAAGATTCACATGTATATCTTCCTGTGAAAAAGACCAATTATCATCCGTTTTTCCGATGGAGACATTTTCAATATAATCTCTCCATGTCATATATATAGAGTTATTTTTTGTGTTCTTTCCACTTCCCAGCCATGGGCCGTTTTTCCATCCCGCATCCTGAAAACACATACCAACAGGATGCTTGATACCTGCGTTACGGCAATCTTTTAAATAAGCATCCGAATTTCCCCAAGCAGTTGTCTGCCAAGTTGATCCCGGCTCCAGTTTTTCACAAGCATATCTGGGAACAGTCAATATTGCAGTCCCGTCCGGTCCCACCCAATTAACCAATTCTCCGCCATAAGCAGCAGTATACCCTCCCCAACAGGTGTTGGGACATTTTAATACAGCATATTTAAAGCCGAATTGTTTAAGGATTTGTGGCAAGCAACTTGTGAAGCAAGGTTCTTCTACCGAATAGGTTACAAAATCGACCCCCGGAAAATGTGTGTTTATTTTAGCAATACCATATTGAAACTGTCTTATTATACTCTCTCCCGAGATATTATAGCAATAAGGCTGTGCATAAGTAGGATTCGTAAACTCTACCTGATTACTAGTAGCCATCTCTTTAAAACGCAAATAAGCCTCCGGAGTCTGTACTCTGACTGTATCCCATGTTTCAGGCTCTATCTCCATACAAATCCGCCAGTCCGGATGCATAGCCAGCTGATCCACAATAAATTGAGTTTTCCACTTTACCGGATAATGTCCATATATCCCGCCATGATACCCATCAACAAAATAAGCTTGTTGAGAATAAACATTTGCATAAAAGAAAACAGTCAGTAATATGATATAAATTTTACTCATAGTATCCTAAAGCTATTTATCTTTGTGTTGCTCCATTCTACGCATAAATTCATATAATTTATGTTGGACAACTTCTTTATTATTTTCATATTCCGGAGATATCCAATCAACGAGTGCCAGCAAATTCTGATTTTCTATAAATTCTTCCTTCAGCCTTTCGTTGTTTTCCACTTCTATGAGAAACTCTGTTTTTTCATCAGAAGTAAATTCATCCGCAAAATATTTATTCAGACAATTCTCCATATACACAGTCCTTTTTTATCAAAGAACGATTATCTCAATAAATACCCCTAAAAAATACCGATAAATTCATTAAAAAGTTATGCAGCCAATGTCACATTGAGTTTTGCTCTCAACTTTTTTAGTGCTATTCCCATCTGACATTCCACTGTATTTACCGAAATGCCCAAACGTTCGGATATTTCCCTATACTTCAATCCTTCCATGCGACTTAACAAAAATATGTCACGACATCTTTTAGGCAAACTATTGATAGCATCCCGTATCAGGTTCTCCATCTGATTTCTTTCTGATATATCATATACATCAAAACGATCCAAAGATTGCAATTTCAGATTCAACTCAATCTCAAAAGAAGCCTTCACATTCTCGACATACTTTTGCTCGAATACTTTATGCTTTAAATAATCCAAACATTTGTTTCTTACAAGCCTGAAAAGATAAGCATTCATATTCTCAATATGATTCATTGACTCTCTCTTTTCCCATAAGTCTGTAAACACATCTTGTGTTATGTTCTCAGCCTCCTCTTCCGACATCACAAATTCTTTTGCAAACCGAACTAGTTTGGGATAATAAATAAGATACAATTCTGAAAAACTCATAGTTGTGTGTTTCTTTAGATTAGTATTCAGTTATCAAAAATCTTGTGATGCAAATATAGAGATGAAAAAAGCCTACTTCTTAGTGGAAGTAGGCGGGAAAGTAAACGTTTTATAGATCAATTATTATATATACATCTAATAATCAACAGTTTATAACAAGACCATTTTTTAGTTTTGGTAAACCGGATAGAATCATTTTTGAGACAAAGAACCAAGCTTTTTTACCTCCTCCTCAAAGATATTACTATCAAGAGTGGACATTCTCTTCACTTTACTCTTATAATTATAGATTGTCTGCACAGAATAATGCAAAAATACAGCAATCTGTCCAACATCGGTAATTCCTAACCGTATCAATGCAAATATGCGTAATTCTGTATTCAGTTG
>CAUHML010000145.1 GCA_959606905.1 uncultured Bacteroides sp.
CATTATCAGAACTTTTAGGAATTTCCGATAAAATTATTCAATTGTTTAGCAATCATTTGTTTTGAGTCTTAATCAGTTCTGATTATATTCCGTCTATAATTGTAGAATAACATTCAAACAAGATACGATTATGGACATATTTAATCTGAATGAAAAAGTCAAAGGGCTTGTTTCTTATTTACAAGACACAGGTTATTCAGCCATGTACATAGACTATGTGAAGAAAATGGCTGAGTGGTTATCGGGCAATTCCGAACATTACAAATGGAAGAGTCTCGCCGATGTTGAACCGACACTAAAAGAATTGTGGTCCAACAAGTATACTTGCAGAAACAAGGTACGCCTGTTACGTGTAATCTGCCAATATATCGAGAATGGATTATTACCCGACGGATGCAAACACTACATCAAACCTCACCACTACGAATTGCTTGGCGAAGAATACAGGAATGTAACGGACATGGCTTTCAACGTGGTAGGCAGGCGTTGCAAATTTTCAACAAACGTGAAGTATGCGCTATCTTCGTTCTTCTTCCGGTTACAGGAAATGGGTGTGTATTCATTCGAATCAATAACAGAGGATGCGGTGTTGGAAGTGTTTTCCAAAGACGAAAAACAGAAGATGGGCCATTCGCTCAAATATTCGGTGGAGTATGGGCTGAAAGCCTGTTTGCCTTACTATGGCAAATCCGTTGAACGTATAATCGCATATCTGCCGGCCATACCCAACATGCGTAAGAACATTCAATACCTTACAGAGCAAGAACTGACGGCCATCAGGCATACCTTGGAGCACGACGGCACAATATCCCTGCAGGACAAAGCCATCATAACCTTGGCCATGTACACGGGATTGCGTGGGTGTGACATCTCAGCTCTCACGCTTGAGAACTTCGATTGGGAACACGACCTTATAAAAATCACACAGGCAAAAACGGGACAGCCCCTTACATTGCCGCTTCGCGCCGTAGTCGGGAATGCTGTCTTTGATTACCTGCTCAAAGAGCGTCCCCAATGCCCGGAACCATATGTTTTTCTCACAGTACACGTGCCACACAGAAGACTCCACACAAGCAATCTTGATGCCATATGCTCAAAAGTCATGTGCAAAGCAGGAATAAGGCAAGGTGAAAATGAAAGAAAGAGCATGCACCTGTTTCGCCACCATGTAGCGACATCCCTGTTGCAGGGCGGTGTGCAACAGCCTGTTATAAGTGCCACCCTTGGCCATTCGTCCCCAAGCTCTCTCGACCGCTATCTCAGTGCGGAATTCAAACACCTGAAAGAGTGTTCGCTAAGCATCGAGGGATTCCCGGTTGGAAAGGAGGTGTTTGGCAGATGAAAACGACTTCATTCCTTTCCAACGCGATAGAAGGATACGTAAAATACCGCAAGGCTTCCGGGCGTGACAGCCACAGCTATATCAAGA
The DNA here is from genome assembly GCA_959606905.1 of uncultured Bacteroides sp. The sequence goes on from CAUHML010000145.1 coordinate 1,430, forward strand.
ACGTAATACTATTTGACCATTTTTGCGCGAGGGAATATCCCGGACAGATCGAACTATCCCAAGAAATCGTGGACAGATGGTGCAGGCAACGTCCATCTGAATGCACAAACTCTTGCGTGTCACGTGTATATCCTATTCTGGACTTCATCAAATACATGAACAAACGTGGAATGACAAAAATAGCCCTGCCAAAAGTGCCAAGGTCTGTGCCAAGAACTTATACGCCGCACCCTTTCACATATGATGAATTGAAACGCTTCTTCAATGCTTGCGACAACACAAAGCCAAGACGTGGCCGTCTCGCCACAATCCAACGCATGACACTGCCAGTATTCTTTCGCTTATTGTACAGTTCTGGGATGAGGACAACCGAAGCCATCCTGCTGGAACGTGATGATGTAAACCTTGAAAATGGCGTAATTTCCATCAAGCGAAGTAAAGGGCATGACCAACATTATGTCGTTCTCCATGATACAATGTTGGCTCTAATGCGTACTTACGACGAGAATATATCTAGGTTAGTCCCGCACCGCAAAGTGTTCTTTCCGACACCGGATGACAAGTCTCACCCTTCTGTTTGGGTTACGTATCATTTTCGGGTGTTGTGGCAAAGTTGCAATTCATCCTACGCTATCCCATATGAGCTAAGACACAACTATGCCATAGAAAACATAAACAGCTGGACACACCAAGGATTTACCATCCATGACAAGTTGTTGGCTTTAAGCAAGAGCATGGGACACCGGCAAATAGAGAGCACGCTGGCTTATTATTCCTTGACCCCAGCGATTTCTGATATAATGGAATATACAGAGAATCAATTATTAAAATTAAAGACAGATGAAAAAGAAGATTAATCCGCAAGCAATGCAGATAGCTGATTATCTGCATGACTGGCTCGAACACTATGTCCCTTCAATCAAGGCATGCAGTCCTCACACAAAGAGAAATTATAAGATCTCCGTGAAACTCTATGTAGAATTCCTCAGAGTAATAAAAGGCACTACACCAGAAACATTAAGCGCAGAATGTTTCTGTATGGAATATATAATGGAGTGGATTATTTGGTTAAAGGAAAATAGGGGTTGCAGTCCAGCAACATGTAATGTAAGATTGTCAGCCTTGCGTGTTTTTCTGAAATATTTGTCGTTTAGAGATATATCCTATATGTCTGTTTTCTTACAAGCGGAAAATGTTCCAAATGAGAAAAACTCTAAAAGAAAGGTCATCGGGCTCAGTAAACAGGCTGTTGATGTATTGTTGTCCATGCCTAATCAAGGGAGTACTATAGGCTTTCGTGATTACACTCTGATGCTTCTCTTATATTCCACCGCTGTGCGCATCAACGAGCTTCTGACTCTGAAAATTAGCAATATTGTTATAGACTGTGTAAAACCTCACATAATAGTCATTGGCAAAGGAAGAAAGAAACGTCCGATTCCTCTTTTGGCCAAGCCAGCACAATGCTTGAAAAGGTATCTTATCAAATACCATCCGAAACAGAATGATGCAAATGCATTACTTTTCTGTTCTAAGAGCAAAGGCATATATGTCCCGATGTCCGCTGAAAACGTGAACAAGATGCTGAAAAAATATGCCACAATGGCTCATGAAAGGTGCCAAGATGTTCCTATGGATTTACATGCCCATCAATTTAGGCATGCCAAAGCTTCACACTGGCTTGAAAACGGGATGAACATAGCCCAAATCTCATACTTACTTGGGCATGAAAGTATTCAAACCACAATGGTATATCTTGATATAACCACAAAACAAGAAGAAAAAGCTTTGGAAACCCTTGAAGGCGAAAATCAAAAGAAAATGAGAAAAAAGTGGAAGACAGAGGAAGGAAAAGCAAATCTTGAAATACTTTTAGGACTTACAAAAACAAATTGAGTAGGAGAAATTTTACTTCTTCGTTTTCCTCTTACCCGATTAAGATATACAAGTACTGTTTGGTATATTATATAAACTTCCAGCAAGGTATTATACCTGCTGGAAGTTATGTTACAGTTCCCAATTAAGAACAGAGTCTAAAGGATGCTGAGATTGATATGCGGCAAATAATTTCCTCTCATTTATAAGCGTTGATTCATCTCGTTTTAACACATTAGAAATAAAGTTATTCAACGATTTTGTACCTCTTAGAATTGGAACGATTTGAAGATACTCGGGTAAGACTGATTGTGATATTTCTTTTAATGTTAACCCTACAACAGTTGTTCTATCATATCCATATCCAACTTCCCAAGGGATCCATTTTGAATCCAATGCATTTTGGGATAAAAGACATAACATGTGCGTGCTGTTTCTGATACCTGTTTTAATTGCACTTACAACCGAGTAAGGTCTCGTTCTGTCTATTTTTGTATCATATTCATCAAAATAGACATCAATACCAGAAGTAATAAAATAGTCTGCTATTTTTTTAGCAGTGTCCGCATCTCTTTTTTGGTGACTTATGAATATACATAAACCACTTCTTTGTGCAATGGAATTTTCGGTTAAATAAAATCTATTTAATGCCATAATCTATTATTCTACTTATCCATTTTTTTTACGCATTGGCCTTGATAAATCATAAGTGCAAGTGGCACGACTATTATATGCATTATCAATCATCTGTCTCAAAATATCTGGTGTTAACTTATCCCAATTGATTACAGATATAAAGGCATTGGGTTCGAGCAAATTATCAATGATGCGTTCCGGTAAGTATGGATAACGCCTATGATACTCTTCTCGGCTATCAATAGACATCCATTGTGTCGTCTCTGGGTAGAACGTTTTCTCACTACTATGAGCGCATGTATAATATTCGCTTTTAACAGATGGTAGTAATATCACAATAATGCCGGACTTCTTATTCACCGTACCATCGTACATACTTGAATATAACTCCCAATCAATATGCTTGCGATTTTTTGTTTCAGTTCCTACAAGTAAAATGGTTACGGTTGTATCCTTCAAATGCTCGTCGCGTATATATTCGCGTATCTTTTGGTCGTCCCAATCTTCTGGAATCTCGCCCATGTCAACAGAGCCATCAATGAATACTTTATTTTTTTCAGCCCAACTAACCAAACCTTCTTTATATTTCTGGTCATTGGCATGATGAAAACTTACAAATACTTTATGCATAATTTATATTAATAGTTAAAAGCTTTATTAATACCCTTGAGAATCAATGATATTATCTCGGGAATATTAATAGAGTTGAATAAAATTTCATTTTCATCTTTATCAAGTCCATTTCTAAGAACCTGATAATCCTTATTTTCGAATTTCTTTAGTTCATCGTAATTTATCGTTGGCAGACAACTCATTTGGCAATATTCAATTAAATTTTTATAATCCTCATTGGTTTTTGCTTCTTCAAATAGTTTTTCTGCCGTAGTTTCACCTTTCATTAGTTTCACTATTTGTGCAGAAGCTCCACCAAATCCTCCTAATAAATAAATTGGATGTTTTTTCTGTATAGCACAAATCGCCTCTTCAAATATTCCGGCCATACGCCCCTTAAAATTGACAATTTTGCCACCCAAAACGATACGTGCATTAACATTCTCTTCCATTTCTTTACGCATAATAGATAAAGAATTTGCCCAAAGAAACATTTTGCTTGGCGTAGTTGGCTCAAAGAACTTCCCCTTATCCTCCTCACCTACACCTTTGGGTATTTCTGTTTTTACTATTTCCACACGGTCGTATTTAAATTCAGCGATGTCAGATTTTGAGAGCCTATTAAATATAGGCCAAGCAAAATAATTTGTGAAATAGATTGTACTTGGATCAGACTTTTCTTTTATGCCATACTGACATGAAAGATCGCATAAAAGTTTTGTGAAACCACCAATTCTAAGATCACCTCCATACACCAATTTAGCTCCAGTAACAAGCAGATGACGAGCTATTTCAACAGATAAATCATCAAACATGGCTTTGCCGATTCCTTTAGTTAAAGCCTCCGGAGTTTCCGAAATAGAAATTGCGATTTTCTTATCCTGTATCTTATTCATATTTGAATATAACTGACTCGGAGTAACAAAACTTGTAATCTTACCATTTTTATTCAAAACCTCCAACTCTTCACGACCTAACGGTGGTTCAGGATAGAGTATTGATTTTATATTATCTTCAATATTAATTAACGTGAGTTCGATGAATTATAACTATTTGTAAATTTGGTGATTAGCGAAAATTATTGTAACTTTATAGTGTTCAATTACAAAGTATTACAAACAATAATCGCTATGATCACCGAGGACAAAGTTACAGAATTATTTTGTATGGCGGACGACTTCTGCAAGTTTTTTGATGCAATGATGGAAAAATATACGCTGAAATCCGACACCAAGCGGCGTTATCACCGCGATTCGACTATGTCAAAAGCAGAAATCATGTTGATTATGATATTATTCCATGACTCCGGCTACCGTTGTCTGAAACATTTCTATCTGGAAAAAGTATGCAGACATCTGCGCCACCTCTTCCCAAAGATTGTTTCATACAACCGTTTTGTGGAGCTTGAAAAGGAAGTGGCTGTACCATTGGCTCTTTTCATTAAGAAAGTGTTGCTTGGAAAATGCACAGGCATAAGTTTCGTGGACAGCACCCCGTTGAGGGTATGCAGGAATCAAAGGATACATATCCACAAGGTATTCAAGGGTATAGCCCAAAGGGGCAAGTGTTCCATGGGATGGTTTTTCGGTTTCAAACTGCATTTGATATGTAACGAGAAAGGCGAGCTGCTGAACTTCATGATAACTCCGGGTGATGTCGATGACAGGAAACCGTTGGAGTATAAGGCGTTTGTCGAATTCATCTACGGAAAGTTGGTTGCAGACAAGGGCTATATCGGCAAGAACCTCTTCCGACGCATGTTTGTTGACGGTATACAGCTTATTACCAAACTCAAAAGTAACATGAAGGGGGCTTTGATGAGTGTGTCGGACAAATTGCTGCTTAGGAAACGGGCTATTATAGAGACGGTAAACGACGAATTGAAAAACATTGCGCAAGTGGAGCATTCAAGACACAGAAGCTTTGACAATTTCATCGTAAACATACTGGGGGCGATTGCGGCGTACTGCATGTTTCCCAAAAAGCCGTGTATCAATGTACAACGTACATTTGACACACAGCTTGCTTTGTTTTGAATTCGTCGAACTCACGTTAATTAAATTCATTAATTCCGGAGGAACAGGAAGAATAGAAGTATTTTGCAAATCGCACTTCATTACCAATTGCTCAAGATATTCTTTCTCATAATATTGGTCTAACGCAGTACGTAGAAGCAAGATAATTACGTCATCCCATTTGCCATTAAATCTAATCTTTGGCATATTACCCAAATACGGGAATGTTCGAGAAGAAACTCCATTCAATACATTTACTAATATTGAAGGTACATTATTTTTCTTACCAGAGATAGCTTCAATTCGACACCATTCTCTTTCTGAATATGTATCAGATTCTATGATAACTAATAAGGATGAAGCTATACCTGACTGAATCTGTTGGGCAAATTGATGACCATCCAAAATATCATTAACATCGAAGAAAGAATCGAGTTTAGTATCTGAACGCAAATAATCTCTTAAAGAAATTGCCGTAGATTCACCTAAATGATCTTTATCCTTTTTAGAATGGCTAATGAATAATTTTAGCTTTTGCCCAACTTTATAAGACTTTAAATAGCGTAAAATGTTATCATAAAGTCTTATTTGAAATTCATGCCAATCAGTTTCAATATTCTCATTTTTCAAACAAATAAACTGTTCTTCTTGAAGAAGTGGGTTTATGTCGAAAGCATACTTGGATAGTTTGACGGCAAATATTTTTAGTGCCCCATTGTCTTGTTTTACTAATAATTCTTTTATATACTCATCCCATATAGTATTACAATACATATTGTCATCAACCAATAATATTGCAATAGTTTTATTACTGAAGTTTATATCTATCGGGGTAATTTGATTGGCCATATCCGTTCGAAAGAACACTGGTATATCAAGCCCATCTTCAAAAGGCCTACTTGAATTACGACACAGAAGATGGTAAATTTTCTCATATGTTTCGCTACCTTTAGTATTATCCTTGTCATACAAGACATATACAGAAAGAGGTGTTTTAAAATTAGAACTCATAAAACAAAAAATAGAAGTAATTTATACTTAAGTTAGAGTTTTAAATAAATATCAAAATGTTAAGATACAGCACGTAAGTGGAATTATTCATTAATATTATGGATGGTTAAACTCATGCATTATGAAAATTCCATGCCTATCAAATACAAAGATACAATAAAAAAGGAAAATTATCTCATATTTCCGATGCAAAATATGGTTATGTTATGTAAAGTTGATTCATTAGTAGTAAATGTCATTTTTCATACAAGCTCAAAACTATATGCCAACGTAACATCTTCTAAAAAATGCCAAGTAATAAAGAATTGACAATTTGATATGCCCGGTGTTATTGGAATGGGAGTTACGCAACGGCCTGAAGAATTGGTACAGAGTTCAACAGTCAAGAATGTGGGAAACAGAATACAACCTATGTGCTTTATTGGACAAATACTAAAAACTTCCACTGAGCAGTTTCTCTTTAGAAACAGGAGGTCAAATGCAATCAGAAAAATCATTAAGATATCCAAATTTACGAAAAGGACTATTGAGCAAATACAAACATTACAGCCTTATCTCCAAATTGATACAGAATATATTCTATACCCTGCATATTACGACCGTAAAAATAATCAGAACTTATTATATAAAAAAGATGCTGAATTTCAATATATTTAGAATGTCAAACAAAAAAATAAGAAAGTTCTGATAATGGCAT
>CAUHML010000146.1 GCA_959606905.1 uncultured Bacteroides sp.
CTACACCCCGAATTGCGGATGCAAAAGTACAGATTAATTTTTAATTAGCAAATAATCCGTTGATTTTTCTAGTATGAATTGTGCCGATTTATAGCTATTATTCTGATTATTAGTCTTTCTTGTGAACATACAAATCTTTATTTCAATGAGTTAGTAGTTTTTTTGATTGCCTCTTATGTGATATAAAAGTACATTTCTTTAATTTTGCTTGAATTAGAAAACAATCTGCTTATTTTTCATTTGAAAGCATTAATCCTTTTCTTGTCCTAAAAACACTATAAAAACCAGGTCAGTCTATAATAAAACGAAATAGGAAAATGATAAATGAACTAACAATCAGAGAGTTTGTTTATAAATTAATGTAAATAAAAGGTGTTTGACTTCCTTAGTATGATACTATATTTCCATTTTTGGTGCGTGGTAAATTAGGAAGTTATACATTTGTAAAAAGACTTAGTTTAGAAAGGTGTTAAATGTTAGACATTAAAAATAGAGAGACATTAGAGATATACGTCCTGGGTGACGATTTTAAATTTTATCAAAATCTGAAGTATCTTCCTTTGACTTCTTATCCTTCTAATAATCAATCAGCTTTGATTATATATTGTTTAGGTGGAAAGGCCAAAATTACAGTGCATGAAGATGTACATTGGATACAACCGGAGGAATTGATTATATTATTACCCGGACAATTTGTCTCATTTAGTGAGCCAAGTGAAGATTTCTCGACCGTTACGATGGTTATATCTACTTCACTGTTTAGTGATGCGTTAAGTGGTGTGCCCAGATTTTCTCCGCATTTCTTTTTCTATATGCGGACTCATTACTGGTATCCGCAGACGGAACGCGATATTCCCCGGATGTATAATTATCTGGGTATGATAAAAGATAAAGTTACCTCTCAAGATATATATAGGCGTGAGCTGATTATTCATTTGTTGAGGTATCTGTATCTGGAACTGTTCAATGCTTATCAAAAGGAATCGACCTTGATGACTGCCCGCAGGGATACCCGTAAAGAAGAGTTGGCTAATAAATTCTTTGGGCTTATCATGAAGCATTTTAAGGAGAATAAGGATGTGGCTTTTTATGCGGATAAACTGTGTATTACTTCCAAATACCTGACTATGGTAATTAAGGAGACAAGCGGGAAGTCTGCTAAAGACTGGATTGTTGAATACATCATATTAGAAATCAAGGCTTTGTTGAAAAACACAAGCCTGAACATTCAGGAAATAGCGATTAAAACGAACTTTGCGAATCAATCGTCGCTTGGACGTTTTTTTAGAAAGCATACAGGAATGTCGCTTTCACAATATCGAATGAGTAACTTAGAACAATAGTGCGGACAATTGCCTCACAATAGGCAATAATATCTATAGGGATTGGGAAGAGAAAGGGAATGAAGTCTATTTCATTCCCTTTTATTATGCGGTATATCTGATGTAGGATGGGTTAAATTCCCATACATTCGCGATAGAAGTCGAGCATTTCGAAGATAGTGTCCTTATCGGCAGTCTGATTGATGCAAATGTCTCCAATATCTTTTAGTAATGTGAAATTGATAGTGCCTGAAGTATTCTTTTTATCATGCGTCATAAATGCATACAGTTGGTCATATTTTTTGCAGTCGAAAGTAAATACGCCATAATTATCCTTGATAAACTGGATCGTTTGCCGCATTTTCTCTTTCGGGAAACCTACTTTGAGATGAGAAAGATACAGTTCGCACACAATTCCCCAAGCTACTGCATATCCATGTAATACAGGACGGTTTTCTGCCAGTGCCATACTTTCGAACGCATGTCCTACGGTGTGTCCCAGATTTAATGCTTTGCGGATTCCATGTTCGAAGGGATCCTGTTCTACAATATCTTCTTTCACTTGTACCGATTGACCTACCAATTGTTTGAGAGCTGCATAATCAATACTAGAGGAATCGAAATTGAGCAATTCTGCCCAATGTGCCGTATTGCTAATCAAACCGTGCTTCAACATTTCAGCATATCCGGAGAAGAAATTGTGTGTGTCCAATGTGCGTAGGAATTCAGTTTCAATCAATACACTGTTTGCCGGAGCGAAAGCACCGATTTCATTTTTCAGTCCGTTGAAGTTGATTCCTGTTTTACCCCCCACTGATGCGTCCACCATAGCGAGCAGAGTAGTTGGTATATTGATATAGGAAATGCCCCGTTTGAATGTAGCTGCGGCAAAACCTCCGAGATCTGTCACCATCCCTCCTCCAAGATTGATAAGTAAAGAGTGGCGGGTAGCCCCTTGAGTACTTAATGCCATCCAGACGGAAGCGAGTGTTTCCAGAGTTTTATGCACATCTTCTGCTCCGATACAGATTTCTACAGCATCTTTCAACAGACCCGATTCCTTTAGAGAGGGGAGACAAAGACGCTGGGTATGCTCGTCTGTGAGGACGAATAATTTGTCATGCGGACATAGCTCAATGGCACGACCGAGGCTCGTTTCCAAGCTTTCGCAGAGAATAACTTCTTGTTTACTCATGATTCTTTTGCTTTTTTACTCTGCAAATGTATATAAAATATCTTTTTTTACTTACTTTTGTCTCATTAAAACGTTTAATCATGAAAGCATTATTACCTGTATATTGTCGTCCTTTAGGATATGTTGTCTTGTTGGTAGCTCTGTTCATCCCTTTTATTTTGGTGATGCAGGGAGTAGTAACTGATACTAACTTGCTGTTTTATAAAGAATGTACAAAGTTGTTGATGATGGCAGGATGCTTGTTAATAATCTTTGCATTGAGTAAGAATGAAAGCCGTGAAACGGAGCAAATCCGGAATTCGGCTGTTCGTAATGCTATCTTTTTGACATTCTTGTTCGTCTTTGGTGGTATGTTGTGGCGTGTTATGCAAGGAGATGTGATAAACGTCGATACTTCCTCTTTCCTTACTTTTCTGGTTTTTAATGTGCTTTGTCTGGAGTTTGGTCTGAAAAAAGCGCTTGTTGATCGATTCTTTAAAAGATAATTTTCTTTTCAATTAAACCTTTTGCGATTCGATTTGTCAAAAAGACATTGTTATTGCTACTAATATAATCGTAAATAAGGTAAATGAAAAGATTTTCAGCAGGGTTGGTGCTGATGTTGCTATGCACCTTCTCAATTTTTGCACAGAATAAGGTTATTACCGTTTCGGGACGTGTGGTGGAATCCGATACTAAAGAGCCCGCAGCGCAGGCTACAGTTCAATTGCTATCATTACCTGATAGTGCTTATGCCGCCGGTATAGCCAGTAGTAACCAGGGATGGTTTACTCTCCCCAAAGTAAAAGCCGGAAAATATGTGTTGAAAGTTTCCTATATTGGATTCCGAACCAAGCTCGTACCGGTACAATTATCTGCTAACGCCACTGATAAAAAATTGGGAACCATTACATTGGACCCTGATGCTGTCATGCTGAAGGAAGCGGTGATTACTGCCGAAGCTCCGCAGGTGGTCGTGAAAGAAGATACGCTGGAATATAACTCAACAGCTTACCGTACTCCCGAAGGGGCGATGCTCGAAGAGTTGGTGAAGAAACTTCCGGGAGCAGAAATAGACGATGACGGTAACGTCAAAATCAATGGTAAAGAAGTAAAGAAGATTATGGTGGATGGTAAAGAGTTCTTTGGCGGTGATGTGAAAACCGGATTGAAGAACTTACCGGTCAACATGATCGACAAACTGAAGACGTACGATAAAAAGTCTGATTTGGCACGTGTTACCGGAATAGATGACGGAGAAGAAGAAACTGTTCTTGACCTGAAAGTGAAGAAAGGTATGAATCAAGGTTGGTTTGGTAATGCAAGTGTTGCCGGTGGTACAGAAGATCGTTACGGAAGCAACTTGATGTTGAATCGTTTTGTCGATAATAGCCAATTCTCTTTAATCGGTTCTGCTAATAATGTGAACGATCAGGGATTCTCCGGTGGAGGTGGCGGACCTCGTTTCCGGAACAGCAATGGTTTGACTGCTACCAAGATGTTAGGGGCTAACTTTGCTACCCAGACTGAAAAATTGGAACTGGGAGGTAGTGCCCGTTATAATTTCAGTGATCGGGATGCAACATCTACAAACTACTCGGAACGTTTCCTGCAAAATGGAAATTCTTATTCAAATTCGAACAGTAAAGGCCGCAATAAGAATACGAACTTTAATGCAGACTTTCGGTTGGAGTGGAAACCGGACACATTGACAAATATCATTTTCCGTCCGAACGTTTCTTATGGAAAGTCTAATAGTTATTCTATTTCCGAATCGGGTACTTTTAATGGAGATCCATTTAATTTGGTGTCTAATCCTAATGAGTTTTTGAATAAGATTTTCTGGGGAAGTACGGATGATCCTTTAGAAGCTATTCGTGTCAACGCCAGTAATAGTGAATCAAAATCTGAAGGGCAGAATCTCTCTGCAAATGCTTCTTTGCAAGTGAATCGTAGATTGAATAATCAGGGACGAAACATCACTTTCCGTGGTACATTTAGTTATGGAGATAATGACAGCGAACAGTTTAGTGAATCATTGACGCGTTATTTTGATGATAATGCAAAAAAAGAAGATGATGAGCGTAAACAATATACTACTTCTCCAACCAAAAATTATGATTATACTGCCGAACTGACCTATAGCGAACCGATAGCGAGAGCTACCTTCTTACAGTTCCGCTATAAATTTCAATATAAATATAGTGAAAGTGACAGAAGTACATACAGCTTGATTCCTGATGCCGATAAAGGACAGGATTGGTTTTGGAATTTTGGTGATGGCCTGCCTGTAGGATATGAAGAGAATAAAGATAGAGATTTGAGTAAGTATGCTCAATATAAATATTATAACCATGATATTAATGCAGGACTAAATATTATCCGCGAGAAATATAGATTGAACTTTGGAGTATCTTTGCAACCGCAGAACACCAGATTGGATTATAAGAAGGCCGAAGTAGATACTGTGGTAAAAAGAAATGTGTTCAATTTTGCTCCTAACGTTGATTTTCGTTACAGATTTTCTAAAGTCAGCCAGTTGCGCTTTACCTATCGGGGACGTGCAAGCCAGCCGAGTATGGAAAATTTGCTTGATGTAACTGATGACTCTAATCCGTTGAATATCCGTAAGGGTAATCCGGGATTGAAACCTTCTTTCTCTCATTCTATGCGTTTGTTTTATAATACTTATAATGCAGATAAACAGCGTGGCATGATGGCTCATGCAAACTTGAATATGACTCAAAATAGCATTACTAATGCCACTACTTATAATCAGAGTACTGGTGGAGTGACTGTTAAACCGGAGAATATCAACGGAAACTGGAATGCGATGGGAATGTTTGGATTCAATACAGCATTGAGAGACAAGCGGTTTACCATAAATTCTTTTTCCCGTGCTAATTATACCAATGCGGTTTCTTATCTTTTTAATGACGATACTAAAATAAATGACAAGAACACTAGTACGACACTGACTTTCGGAGAGAATTTGAATGGAACTTTCCGTAACGACTGGTTTGAATTTACCTTGAATGGTTCAATCAACTATAACTTTGAGCGAAATCAACTGCGTCCGGAAAACAATCAAGAACCCTATACATTTGGTTATGGTGCAAGTACTAATATCTCTTTACCTTGGAGTATGACGTTGTCTACCAATATCACTAATAACGCTCGTCGTGGTTATCGTGATGCCAGTATGAATAAGAATGAACTTATTTGGAATGCACAGATTGCCCAAAACTTCCTGAAAGGCAATGCCGCAACCATCAGTTTTGAAGTATATGATATTCTGCGGCAGCAATCTAATATCAGCCGTTCGTTAACAGCCGATATGCGTTCTGTTTCTGAATATAACGGAATTAATAGCTACTGCATGCTTCGTTTCTCTTATCGTCTGAATGTTTTTGGAAATAAAGAAGCTCGCGGCAATATGCGTCATGGCGGTTTTGATGGTGGTGGACCTCGTGGCCCGCGTGGTGGCTTTGGAGGTGGCAGACCACACTAAAGCAGAGTAATAGGTTTAAATAAAAACAGGAAGTCCCGGCACAACGATTCAATGTTGTTGCCGGGACTTCTTTGTTAATCCGAGAATTTACTCTATATTTGTTGTTTAGTATCCGTATGAAAGGAGATTCCTATGATTGATTGGAACTATATGCTTAGCCAGATAGCAACAGTGGCTTTTGATATTCTTTATTTTGGAGCCATTATCGGTACGATTGTCATCATCATTCTTGACAACCGGAATCCGGTTAAAACCATGGCATGGATACTCATATTACTTTTCCTTCCTATTGTCGGACTTGTCTTTTATTTTTTCTTTGGGCGGAGTCAACGTCGCGAACGTATCATTGGGCAAAAAAGCTACGACCGCTTATTGAAGAAACCAATGGCCGAATATCTCGCACAGGATTGTTCGGACGTTCCTTATGAATACTCCCGTCTTATTCAGCTTTTCCAGCAAACGAATCAAGCGTTTCCATTTGAGGGGAACCGTGTGGCAGTCTATACCGAAGGATATACCAAACTTCAATCATTGTTGCGTGAACTGCAAAAAGCGAAGCAGCATATCCACATGGAATATTACATCTTTGAAGATGACGCTATCGGGCGTATGGTCAGGGATGTGCTGATAGAAAAAGCTTCTCACGGGGTTGAAGTACGGGTTATCTATGATGATGTAGGTTGCTGGCATGTGCCTAACCGTTTTTTTGAAGAAATGCGCAATGCCGGTATTGAAGTCAGGAGCTTTTTGAAAGTACGTTTTCCTTTATTTACCAGTAGGGTGAATTACCGCAACCATAGAAAGATTGTCGTTATTGACGGACGCGTGGGCTTCGTTGGGGGAATGAACCTGGCAGAACGTTATATGCGTGGCTTTTCTTGGGGGATTTGGCGAGATACGCATATCATGTTGGAAGGCAAGGCAGTGCATGGTTTACAAACGGCTTTTTTGCTTGATTGGTATTTTGTAGACCGTACGTTGATAACCGCTTCCCGTTATTTTCCGAAGATTGACTCTTGCGGAAGTTCTTTAGTGCAAATTGTCACGAGTGAGCCTATCGGGCCTTGGAAAGAAATCATGCAGGGATTGACTGTTGCCATTACCAGTGCAAAAAAATATTTCTATATGCAAACACCTTATTTTTTGCCTACAGAACCAATATTAGCAGCTATGCAAACAGCAGCATTGTCTGGGGTGGATATACGCTTGATGTTACCGGAACGTGCAGATAACTGGATAACTCATCTTGGATCGCGTTCTTATTTGGCAGATGTGATGCAGGCAGGTGTTAAGGTCTATTTTTATAAGAAAGGTTTTCTACATTCTAAGCTGATGGTTTCAGATGATATGCTTTCCACTGTAGGCTCTACCAATGTTGACTTCCGTAGCTTTGAGCATAACTTTGAGGTGAATGCTTTTATGTATGACGTAGAAACTGCCCTTGAAATGAAAGAAATATTTCTTCAGGACCAGCGCGAAAGTACACAGATCTTTTTGAAGAATTGGGGCAGACGTTCGTGGAGACAAAAAGCTGCGGAGTCTATCGTGCGTTTATTGGCTCCGCTACTTTAATAAGGATGAAATTGTATTTGGATCTTATCTGAATAGTGAGAAGTTCACACTTCCATACACCCTTCTCTCAAGGAAATGTGGATTTTCTTCGAAATTATTATCTTTTCCATGCTCCAGTACCAATAATCCTCCTTCTTTGAGAAGATTATTCTGAAAGATTAATTCGGGTATTGTTTCCAACTCTTTTAAAGCGTAGGGAGGATCGGCAAAGATGAAGTCGAACTGTTCGCGGCCATTTTTGATAAACTTGAATACATCTCCGCGTATCGGCAGACATTTGTCTGTCTGCACCTCTTTCATAATTTTGCAGATGAATGAGTGATGTGCAGGATCTTTCTCAATGCTGATAACACGGTCGCATCCGCGGGATACCAATTCGATACTGATGCTTCCCGTTCCGGCAAACAAATCAAGAGCTGTTATTCCTTCTTCAAAATCGATATAGTTATTGAGTACATTAAACAGATTTTCTTTGGCGAAATCTGTCGTAGGGCGTGCTTTAAATGTCCGAGGCACGTCAAATCTTCTTCGTTTGTAAATACCGCTGATTACTCGCATGTTAATAAGGCTTGCATGTCAATATTAGTTGC
>CAUHML010000147.1 GCA_959606905.1 uncultured Bacteroides sp.
ACTTCTGCCTGTTGTGGCTAAAGATTTCGGGCATAAAAGCATGACACGTAATCCGCTAATTTTCGGTTTATTTACCCGTATGCACTTGGTTGAAAGAGTTGCATCCGGTATTCCTCGTATGCAGGAAGCCATGAGAAAAGCAAATTTGCCCGAACCGGAATTTCATACGGAGGGGATGTTTACAGCAGTGTTCAAAAGAGGTATCAGTATCAAAAGTGATACCGTAAATGATACCGTAAATGATACTGTAAATTCCAAAGAGCAGGAAGTTTTAGACATCATTAATCAATATCCCGGACTTAATTCGTCTAAGATAGCTGAACTAATAGGAAAAAGTATACCTACTGCTAAACGTTATCTAAATTCTTTGGTTAAATTAGATTTAATAGAGTTTAAAGGTGCTCAAAAAACAGGCGGATATTATTCTAAAATATATACTCATGAGTAAAAGATATAACCATTATCATGTCAAAATAGATTTTGACAAAAAAAGGCCAGAATGTAATATTGGCAATCTGTATTCTGAATATATGAGTGGAAAAACAAATAAGGATAGTTTTCATTTTCTATCCAACTCTTTTACCCTCATTGCTTCAAGAAGCAAAATGTTTGTGGACGGGACTATACTCTCCAATAGTACAAATAGTATAAACAGTCAATTATTAAAGGGATTATTGTATTACTATTCCTTAGCAAAGGATTTTCCAAATATAAAACAAATTTCTATTATAAGAAAACGTGCTAAAAGTATAGATTTTAATTATAAAGAATGTAAAACGGATATCATACAACCAATTATAGGCTCAGGAAATAAAAAATTCTCTTTACAAAAGGACAAACTTAAAGTTATTTTCGAAGAAACAGAAAAAGGTAACGCCATGCGTATAGCTTTATCATACTGGCTTAAAGGAATAGCTTCAAAAGAAAAGTACTACAAATTTGATCATTTATGGAGAGCATATAATAGATTATTCATGTATCAAGGAAATACCAGTAAAGAGGTAGATTGTATGTCTAAAATGAGAATTTTCATTATTAATAATAAAAACTTATTTACAAATACGCTTAAAATTACAAATGCTTATACGAATAATGAACTGAGAGATTTTAGATGGAGAAGTTTGATACTAAATGATTATGCGACATCAAAGAAAACAAAAGCCTTTCATGATTTTATATTAAGATATCACGATATTAGAATCATGAAATTATTTAATGAAATACTTCCATACCGAATAGATTTTTTAAATCAAGAAAATTTATTCAGAAATGTTCAAACACACATTTCATCAAATACAACCCTGCATGATGTAGAGTTAATACCTTTGTTAAGCATAAAATATGCATATTTTGTTAGAAATAAAATGTTCCATGGAGAAATTCCTGATAGTACATTTAAAATACACAAAAACAACGAAGACATTGAAATAGATAGATTAAATGACATCTTGTCTACTCTAATTTTTGAACTTTTAAATAATAATGATATGCTGCGATAATGTTTATATTTCAAATAAATCACTAACTTTGCATTCAGAAATCGTACCCAAGATACAAACTGATGTCAAACGGTGCAAAGCTGTGAAAACCTTATTCAAGGGACTAACATCGTGATAAATATATAACTTATTGAGAAATAGTGCTATACAAACCTATTTTCGGTTGCTGGTGGCACCACTCAAATAAATACTCCCCCCCTATCCCCAGCAACATGCTTTAAGATAGACTTTACTATTATCCCATGAAAAGGTCTGATAATAAAGAAATATGCCCTTCCCAGCCAATTATTGTACTTCACAACAGTAGTAATCCGAAGTTCTTGTTTTCCTTCGTGATATTCCCCGCACCACATGGACACATGGAAATCAAGATGCTTATCCGGCATTCCGAGAATTTCTTCATGCAGATTTTTATCCAAGACCATATCTGTAAATCTGGTTGCTGTATCCAGTCCTAATGGCTTTACAATCGCATTCCTGAAATTCATGAGCCAACCAATCCACTTAGGAAATCGGCTGAAGGCAAGATTGCGAAAATCTTCCGGTGTCAAAGCCTGCCCAGTGACCATCACTTTAGAAAAAGAATCTATATAATCTACAGGAAAATAATTCTTTATTAAGCTGTCTGCCGGTATATCTTTCATCTTATCACATATTGAATTTATTACTCGTTTGCTTTTCATTCACGGCGTCCCCAATGACACGGCCTACAAAGGTAGCCACTTAATCCAACCCTACAACATATTCTTAGAAATAATATTATCCCGTAAAAGATAAAGCTCAAAAGAAAATTATCAGTTATCTTTGTTCCATGACTACCAACAAGACAACTCCCAAAGAATTATGGGCAAGACAGCAGATTAGCGGTCCCGATGTGGACTATGATTTATGGAACAAGAAAAGAATATCCGTGCAAGCGTTCTCACAAATGAGTCAGAGCTGTATTTTTACAGTTGACGTATTTAAAGAGAGATACGATTTTGCATCCGACAGTTTTGCCCATCTTTTCGGATACAATCCCACTTGGATAAAGACAATCAGGCAACAAGGCGATTTACTGGAAGAGAGAATACACCCTGATGACAGAATGCAACTCACGGAATGCCAAATCGAGCATGGACAGTTCATCTACTCACTCCCACCGGAAGAAAGAAATGACTACCGGCAAATATTTCAATTCCGTATGTTGAATGCACGGCAACAGTATATCAATGTAAGTAGCCGGCAACAAGTCATAGAAACAGACCGGAATGGTAAAGCCTGGATAATCATGGGAGTAATGGACATACTTCCCGACCAGACCCCTATCGAAAGAATCAAACGGACGGTGGTGAACAGAAAAACGGGAGAGATGCTTCCAACATGCACTGTTTCTCCCGACAAACAATTATCCAACCGGGAGAAAGAAATATTACGACTCATCCGACAAGGTTTTCTAAGCAAGGAAATCGCTTACCAGCTGGGAGTGAGCATCTATACTGTGAACAATCACCGGAAAAACATCCTAAGCAAGTTAGATGCCAACAATATAATGGAAGCCATCCATATAGTAGAAAATCTTGGTATCTACCTCTAAGATTACGGAAGCCAACCGAGACTGTCCGCCAACTGATTTGTTTTGCGCCACTCTTCAAGCTCCTTATAAGTGCGGACACCTCCCGTAAAGACAGCATGATAAATCTCTATACCTGGAATCGTTACACCATCCGGCACATCGAATTTGATTTGCAATATCGTTTTCCTAATTTCAGGAGTAAGGCGCTCCGCAATAGCGGCAGTCACCTTTTCTACAACACCATCATACCTGGAACCTTTCCGGATGTGAATCATATCAAACTTCCAAGTATTCTGTTCTCTATCCTTATATAAAGCATGCCACTCCATGCACTCTTCCTCCGTATGGATAAGGTTCCTATATTGTATTTCCTGCAAAGGCAACCGTTCCGCAAGTTCCCGGATGACCGAAAAGCTCTCTCCTACATCCAACCTATCGGTATAAATATGGATATCTATATCCCTACTTTTCGCCAACAGCCCGGTACGGAGTGAGCCCACCAAATGAACGGTTGCTCCAATGCGCTCCCATGCTTCAATAATACAGGTATCTTCCAATACTTTCCATGCAGATTGCTGATTCTGCCTTGCAAGCTCATGAATGTCCATTTACCTCCACTTTTTTGAATGTGCAAAGATATAAAACTTCCCAGTATATAGCTATAAATAGCCATTTCCCTTCTTGATACAATACACTAATTTTGCACACTGTCTTATCTTTTAGCAACAACTAATTATGGCATTCAATCAAACAGAGAAACAAGAGAAAGAATATTTAAAGCAAATAATCAGTTTTCTGAAAAAGGTTATCGGTAATACCGACGCATCCGTGAAAGACCACGTCGACACCTTGGCAGAATACAAAGACTATATCTGGTCCAACAAAGACATCGACCCACACGAGATACGCTCCATGCGCGAAAGCATCCTGAACCATTTTGCCTTGGGGGAAAGTGTAATCAACAAGCATAAGCGGCTCACCAAGATACTTGCCATTCCTTACTTCGGACGAATTGATTTTTTGGAAAAGAAAGAAAACAGCAAAGTGATGCCTACCTATATAGGCATCCATACCTTCTATGACCCGGAAAGTCGAGCTACCCTTATCCATGACTGGCGAGCACCCGTTTCGAGCATGTTCTATGACCATGAATTAGGAGAAGCAGGCTATCGGTCTCCATCGGGAGAGATTAAAGGAGTAATTTCCCTAAAACGCCAATACAGAATTCGGGGCGGCAAAATGGAATTTATGATTGAAAGTGCCCTGACCGTCCATGACGACATTCTGCAAAAAGAGTTAAGTTCCAATGTAGATGACAAGATGAAAAATATCGTTGCCACCATCCAACGGGAACAGAACCAGATTATCCGCAACGAAGATATCCGCACGCTTATTATTCAAGGAGTGGCCGGCTCTGGAAAAACATCCATCGCCCTGCACCGCATAGCCTACCTGCTCTATACCTTCAGAGACAGCATCTCGTCAAAAGATATTCTGATTGTCTCCCCCAACAAAGTGTTTTCCGATTACATCTCCAACGTCCTCCCCGAACTTGGAGAAGAAACCGTGCCCGAAACCAGTATGGAACAAATACTCTCCGGAGTGTTGGAACACAAATACAAGTACCAAACATACTTCGGGTTAGTGAATGAACTGTTAGAGAAGCCATCCTCAAGCCTCATCGACAGAATAGCCTATAAAGCCTCTTTCGGTTTCATTTCAGAGCTTGACAAGTTTATCCTCCACATAGAGAACACCTACTTCAAGGCAGCAGACGTGAAGCTGACCAAATACATCACCATACCTGCCCCGTTTATTGAAGAACAGTACCTACGTTTCAACCGTTATCCCATACGCCGACGATTTGATGCTATGGCTGATTATATGCTGGATATGTTGAAAATACAATACGCCTTTACGGTAACCACCGCCGGCAGAAACCTTTTGAAAAAAGAAATCAGACTAATGTTTGCAGGCAATAACGACATTCAAGTCTACAAAGATTTCTTTAAATGGACAAATAATCCCGGAATGTTCAAAATGCGAAAGGGACATACACTCGAATACTCAGACTTGGCACCGCTGGCATACCTACACTTGGCATTGGAGGGAAACGGGAACCAGCCATTCAGAGTCAAACATCTGTTGATAGATGAGATGCAGGACTATTCGCCCATACAGTACAAGGTAATACAGAAACTCTTTCCATGCCGGAAAACCGTGTTGGGCGATGCAGGACAGTCCGTGAATCCTTATGGTTCATCCACAGCAGAAACTATCCAAAAGTCACTTACTGCAAGTGAAATCATGAAATTGTGTAAGAGTTATCGTTCCACCTTCGAAATTACGGATTTTGCGCAAAAGATTCATCCTAACGCAGAGCTGGAACCGGTTGCCCGGCATGGAGAAAAGCCACAAATCCTGCAGTTCGGCAGTGCCGTAGAAGAACTGTCCGGCATTATGGGGCTAATCTCCACTTACCGGAAATCCGGATATAAGTCTCTTGGCATCATATGCAAGACGGAGCAGCAAGCCAGGGAGATGGCAGACATGCTGAAATCATATGCCAATGATATCAGCTTCCTATCAAGTCAAAGCTCCGCATTTGTGCAAGGCATCGTCATCACCTCTGCCCACATGGCAAAAGGGCTTGAGTTTGACGAAGTCATTATTCCACAGACGGATGAGAGAAATTACCGTTCGGAAATTGACAAGAGTATGCTTTATGTAGCTGTAACCAGAGCTATGCACCGCCTAACCTTGACATTTCACGAGGCAAGACCGGCAACTCACTGATGATGGATTATTAAGGAAATCTATCCCAACAGCCTTGTACAAGATGCGGCAAGTAACAGCGTATCTCATCAATCGACCAATCCCACCATTGCAGCCGCAATAATTTCTTCACCACATCCTCATCAAAACGTTTCCTAATTTCTTTGGCAGGAGTTCCCCCTACAATTGTATAAGGGGGAACATCTTTAGTCACAACAGCACGTGCACCAATAATCGCCCCATCTCCTATATGAACACCAGCCATTATCACCGCTTCATAACCAATCCAAACATCATTACCTATTATAATATCTCCTTTGTCATCCCATGCATCCGTTATGTCCGATTTCTTCAATCCCCACTCTTCGTAAAATAAAGGAAATGTATAAGTAGACAGAGATTTCAACGTATGATTGGCACAGTTGAACAGAAATTTCGTACCGCAAGCAATGGAACAGAATTTACCAATAACCAGCCTCTCCTGATGGATGGGGTAATGATACAGCACATTGTTTTTCTCGAACAACAAAGGGTCAGCTACAAAATCATTATAAATAGTATAGTCACCAACCTCTATTCGAGGATCCTTTACAACAGCATTAAGATATACGGTTTGCTTATCTCCCGTACGCGGATATATTTTAGTCATCATAATTCGATATGTTTCTAATATTGTTTACTTCTTAAATAGAAAACCGATTGCAATGCCAGCAAAATCACAAAAAGGTATTCTGCCGTTAAGTAAATAGCCAAGGATGCATGAGTGCAAGCGCTTAACCAATAAAGATACCCCAGATACACGACAGTGGTAGTCACTTGGAAAAGAAAAGTAATCCGGGTTTTACCGGTCCCTCCAACTGCGTTGAGATATACATAGCCTGGCAAGGCAAAGGTATAATTCAGCAACGTCACAACAAAAGGGATGAAAGCCTGCTCCGTCAACAGTTCGTTATCTGTATAGATTCCTATTATCAAGCGATTACAGCATACAGCTACCCCTATCAGTGGAAATCCAGCAGAATAGCCCAACCTCAGTATCTTACGGCAGATAATGAAAACAGCCCTCCTTTCTCCAGCCCCAATCGCATTACTGACCAGCGAACCCGTAGTGACCGCAAAAGAATTGACTATTACAAAAAAAACAGCAGATACACTTCGCGTAATATTGGAAATGGCTAATTCCGTTTTACCCAAATGTTCCACCGCCACAAAAAACAAGAGCCACGGAGCCACGCTGATAAAGGCATGAAGCATGCTCCATACCGACAAGCTCAGCACATCTACCAACAGCTTTCCGTCATATACCGGTTTCAATCCATATTTCCCTTTATCTATTTTCAGCCATACATAGAAAAGAAGCATCGCCAAAGAACCCATCTCTGCCAGAGAAGAAGCAATGGCAGCTCCCGATATTCCCAGTCCTCCAACAATTATCAGAATATAATTCAAAGGAATATTAATCACTACTGCAACGGCAGCAGCCCACGATAATGCCCGAGTGCATGTTATTCCCACAAGAAAAGAACGGATAACCAAAAACGGAAACGAAAACAGCAAACCGAAACTGCGCCAGTCCAAATATTGAATTACAGCCCGATAAATCTCCGGCGAGGAAATCAACCTTCCCAATATGAAAGGAGAACTTGCCTGCATCAGCAGACAAAGCAAAATGGCCAATCCCGATAAAAAGAAGAAACCTTGAAAGAATATCTTTCCAGCCTTACCATAGCCACATTCTCCATTCCTTCGAGCAATCATCACCTGCAATCCGATACTAAACCCAAACCCAAGCATGTAGACCACCAAATAATAAATCCCCGCAATGGCAGATGCTCCCAATTCCACCTCGCCAACGTGACCTAAGAAAACAGCATCGGTTATATTTATCAGCTGCTCCATCAAAATGCTCATCATTACCGGAAAGTTGATAAGCCATATCTGTTTATATGTATAATGCATTGCTCAACAATAAAATAGCACAAAACAACACACTGTACAAGTACAGCATGCCATCCTGCAAATTCATGAATAAAAGGATACACAATCTCTGTGGCAAACGGGTCATCGTTTGCCAGATAGCTGAATAGCTTTATCAAGCAGGGCTATTCGTTGAGTGTAGCTATATACAGAGCTTCATAAGAGGTGAATATGTTTGTTCATTCAATATATAGTGCAAAAATATAGAAAAAAAGTGCCAAAGTTCAGTTTAGGGCATAAAAAAAGGAGTACCGCTGTACTCCAACCTTTGTTAACCTTAAATCTAA
>CAUHML010000148.1 GCA_959606905.1 uncultured Bacteroides sp.
TAATGGGATGTTGCTAGGAGTAAAGCAGAAATGTGGAAAATGTTCTGTAACATGGGCTGCTCTTCATTGAACTCTGTGAAGTTACATTTTGTTTGTATTGATGATAAAGTGTAATCCCTATACCGTCCTTCTGAGCTTTTGATCTGATGGTATCTTGTCAAGTATCCTTGGATGAGTAAAGGTTGTTTATCTTTCTCATCTCTGAAAGAAAAGGTATAGGAGTAGAGTTGTCCGATGCAGCATATTATGCTAATTGATTGTCATTAGTTTACATCAAAAGATAGAAGCCTCTAAAATTTACTTGTTTTTCGCAACAAATTGATGATTTAATGATTTTTTTCATCCTCTTTCTCCAAACAGAGAGAAAAAAGGCAAAACCGTCTTTTCGGCTCCCGACTTTTTGTTGGATCTTCGATCAGAGGGTGAGTACAAGGGTCGGCCAGTCAGCCAGTTGTTTCCGGTTTCTCCTTCGGGACATCCTTGGGTTTCCAGGCTACGATGAAGCTAACAGTTGTGGATTTGATCTAATAACTTTTTGCAAACCAATCGGTGAGTATCTTTTGCATTCGCATCGAGAGCTTGGTTACGGGAAGGTCTGTCTTTTCGGTAAAGAGCTTAAAGCTGCGGTATTGCATAGAAACACCGCTCTGCAGTGCCAACACCTCGTATTTGATTCTCTTGAAGGACCCTAGGCGGTCGCCCCTATGAAGAGAGTTTTATACTTGATTTTTTTTAACCCGATACTCTTGTATGCCGTTGATGTGATTAGTGTTTCCTCTATAGCTCTGCCGTATAAAATAAGCATTCCCTATAGAATTAGGTAAAGTCGCTCTATAATTGAAGAGAGCGACTTTACTTACGATTTAATACTAACCTTCCTGATATATCCAGTAATCATTATCCTTTCTATTATCTTTGAAATATTGAATACGGTCAACGATGTCAATGCCTTCTTTGTTTTGTGGAATGATAAATCTGGCACGCTCTTTATTGTCCTTCAAAGAGTATGATACAAAAGCATTGTTTTCACATCTCAACAGCCCTTTTCTGTAAGAGAGCGCACGGATATCATATCGTTCTACAGAATTTGCTACTGCTTGTCCTTCAATGAGTGCTTGAAGCATACATTGGTAGGCATTAGATGATTCACGCTTTTCAGAGTGCAATGCCACAAGAGCGTATGGTTGTTCATCATACATAGTATATTTGCCATAACGCTCGGGGCGGAAGCATGGATACGCGATATAATAATATCGCCAATCGTATTGACTTTTAGTCTTGCATTCTGTTAGATACGCATCAATTTTTTCTTGTAAGTAAATGTCGTCTATTTCTATATCAATCTCAAGCAGAGAACGTAATGATTTTTTTGTCTTATTAAAATCTGGATTTTTGCCTGTCGGATGAAATAATGCATACCAAGCCTTATTGCCAATTTCATCCTGATTCCCAGAACCAAGTTGAATGCACCAATTATTTATCCTTTGGCTATAATCATACGTTGCTAACATTGCACAGTCAATAATATCGCGAGAGCATCTATCAAAGACATGGATGAATCGCTGATAAAGATGAGTATTCTCATACCCAACAACATCTGTACGACCCTGAAGCAGATAGTGATCCTCCAACTGAAAAAGACCAGTAGAATGCTCGGGATGTTCTTTGGTAAACTGGAGCTTTTGACGCTCCTCTTCCATCTGAATTACATTGAAATTCAGTCTCACGTCATTATCAATCATTATACTATCTGCAATTTCCCCAGAAAGAATAATATTTTCTACCTGACGAAGATTTGCGGGCATACGGTTTCCTGCATCACCATTAGGGGTATCGACAACTTCGTTTCTGGAATTTTTGAGCAGATTCACTACCACACGCAAGCGTCGACGGAAATCCATTTCTTTTATCTTATCATAGTTCATTAAATAGATAAGAAAGGAGTAGAGCATTATTAACCAATAGGTAGTATTTTTACGCAACGCGGCTCCGGTCAATACCCCTTTGAAAATATTGAGATCTGTAATTTGTTGAGATACGACAACTTTTTCGTGTTCATGATAATCTTTTGACAGGTAAGAGTTGAAAAAAATATCAATTGGGTTAAGTATTAATGAATTAGAACGTTGCGCTTTGTTTTGAATATTGACCATGCAATCAAAGGCTTGTTCAAAAAACACTACATTTTTTGGTTGATTCTTATAAAGCCTTTCCAGTAAACTGAAATCATCTTCTAAATCAAATTCTGATGAAGAGCGATCTGACTTA
Source organism: uncultured Bacteroides sp. (assembly GCA_959606905.1). Next base: position 2,269 of record CAUHML010000148.1, read on the forward strand.
TAGACAAGAATAAGGGAAATCATATGGAAAAAGTTTAGAAAACCGCTATCGACGAGATTATACTCATCCCTATAAATCCAAAGTAAATCGGTCCATTCGCGGTCTATCTTAAGGCCAATGCGTTTAGCAGTAGCTTCATCGTCATTTTCAGAACGCATAACCTTTAAGAGTTCTGCCTTAAAATGTTCAAAGTCAGTGAGTGGTTTTCCACGGGAGTTCATCTTGATGTAAATGTCATCGGTTAACTTCATCTCCTCAATATCGCGGAAATAGAAATTAATTTTATCCAATTTGTTCCATAAGTCATTAATATCGGCAAAACGCTTTTGGATTTCATCAAGCATTGTGAGCATTCCTCTAACCGTAGGATCGTTGCTCCATTCCATTGGAAACCATCCCTCATTTTTAATTTCATCACTAAGATGTGTTTTCCATGTAGGTTCGTAGTTAACGAGCTTTATAAGAAAATCTCTCGCGCTATAACGTGTGTTGTATGAAAACCTCGCAAGTCGCTTATCGTTGATGCCCTCTTTTTTATCTGCATACCAATGAAGTAGCCAAAGAGTAGTTAGTCGTTGCTGTCCATCAAGAGGAATCAGCTGACCATTCTGAATATTACCATAAATGAAATCGAGGGTTAAACCATTGTTTATTAATCCAGCATGTATTGCTGATAGAAAACGTTCACGAGTCTTTACTGCATGTGCATCAGATCGGCCTTGTGCATAAGCACGTTGAATCCGTGGTATAGTGATTCCACTTATTCCGTAAGGATTGTTTTCAGAAATCAGATTCTTCAGTGTCGTAGTTTCCATTTGTCAAGTTGGGTATAGTGGTATCGTTATTATCCTGTTTATAGTAAGGTGAAATTTTCTCATTAAGGGCCTCGGCATAATCTCTTCGGTCTGTCTCTCCCCAAAAGAAAAGCGATGGACCCTCTTGAGTATAGTACTTGAAGAATACGTGTTTTGTACAAATTGGAATGTATCTTCCTTCTTTATCATAATTAATGACACGGTGTCTTTTAACATCAAAAACGGAGTTGCTAAGAGCCGCGTTTTGAGATACATCTAGCAGTGCCATATTTGCTAATCCATGCGAGTAGCTATTCTCCTTAACGACATCTTCCTTAGACGTGAATATGATAATTACTTCCTTCTGAATCTCATTAAAGCGTTCACGCACATTCCCTGGATCCTTATCGCTATGAAGTTGTTCAATCAATATCTCCATTTTCTCTATAAGTTCATTATTTACCTCAAAAATAGAACTTTCAGAAGATTTCAAAAGTGCAATATGACTTTCTAGCCATGTAAGAATATCTTTATTCTTTTTAAGGCTTTCGGCATTTTGAGCGTGGATATGCTCCAAACTCCATATAGAATCTTTATGTTTGTCAAATGGGAACCTTCGTTTACCATCGTCCATCAGACGTTCTGTTTCCACATTAAACAAAGTCAATACCTTTTGTAGTTTGTCTTTCCTTGTATCGTATGATAAGCTAAGTAACTCTTCTTTATCTTTAATGCTTATTGATTCTGAAATCATTTTGTCGAGCTCGCTAAGAAATATATCCTTAGCAAGAGGAGTGTTGCCATCATTTTGCCATACGGTATAAATTTTCCTTAGTGGAACTCCTATAGTAATCAGATAACCAATTTTATGGTAAAAGTCATGGTTCGTATACCATTCGCGGAGTGTAAGAAACACATGATAGATGCGACTCCATATCTCAAGAAGCGGATTTTCTGTGGTGGTTTCCGATAGAGACTTTATTTGTCGATCAAAGTAAAAGAATGTACGATACTTTTCACGATCATTCCCTGATTTGTCTACCATCAGATCAAGGATAAGATCTATACGAGTTGGCATTTGATCTCCATCAATATTGGACAAAAAGCCCCAAAATGATGGATTTTGTAGTTCTTGCTCAATCATGTCCCACTGGAGTGAGATTTCCTCCTGTCGTCCTGACATCTTGTCTCGCACACTGTCTTTAAGAAACAAGGCTTTGACAAGTTCCGAGCTTGTCAGTGGAATTTTTCCAATGTTTAGACGCTCAAATAGCTCAATACCATTCTCAGCAGAATCCACTTCGTACCAAATGACGTTTACTGATGATATGAAATATTCATTGAGTTTGGTCAGGTAAGCTGCCATTTCTCGACGCTCACCCTGTGTCTTTTCTGTAAAATATTGCTCTATATATTCGTATGCAGATGCGATAAAATAATAATCTATATTCAGCTCTCTAAGCGAAAGATCAATATTACCAAGAAAGTTTGCTGATTCTTTACGAGTTTCATACTCTAACTTAAAGCTAGGTTCATATAGATCTCCCAGTTTTGCTTCCATATACTTGCAGATGAGGTATATGGTTGTAAGACGTTGCTGCCCGTCAATGAGCTCGAACCTCTCATTGCTTTTCTTTACAACAATTGGTTGTAAGCAATATGGCTTTCCCGCACTTTCATAAATGTCATCGAGAAGGAGTTTTATTTCCTCCGAGGTCCATCTATAACCCCGTTGATAATCGGGGAGGTAGAAAAGGCCCTTGATCTTCCCTACATTTTTTGTATCAAGAATAATGTTTGACATATTGTAGTATCTTAATATAATTTTTTATACAATGTAATATCGTATGCTGACTGATTTTCGCTAGTTTGTATTTAAAAGGTGGAAACTTTACGAAGTTACTTGTTTTTTCGCTAAGAACCGATGTTTTAATGTTTTTTATCGTTTCTCTTCGAACAGAGGGAGAAAGGGTAAAAACTGCCTTCTAGGGCTTCGATAGATCTTGTTCACAAAGATAGGGTATGTCGGAGTTCGTTTTGCCCAAAAGGGTAGTAAAATCGAGGATAGATTCACAGGTATTTTCTGGTTCCCATGCGAGTGTTATGTGTTCTATTCGGAGTTGTATTTTGTTCGATCTTTACACTCGGTTACTCTACGTTTTGCAGCCAAAAGAAAAATGATTGAAGTTATTTCATCATAGTGCAGCCATCTCTTCTCCCTTATTTTGACTTTACTTTATTGAACGTATATAGGAATACGGGGATAAAGTAAAGTTGGTTTTCATTTGAATAGCAAACTAATCTTGAATATATGTTGTAAGGTAATTTTTGTAGAATAGACATTTAATTCGCTTGGAAAAATGTCGTGTAATGGGGATGATTCGTTTGAAAAAGTGTAGAGCCTTTATACTGCTGTGTCTTCTAGTCTTGCGATTTTGTCTGCAATATATCATTAAATAGATAAAAAGTAATATTTTCATATTATATGATAAGTTGATTATGACAAAGAATACAATGGGGATTAAGTTGCCTCGAAAATTGGAGCAGAAGATGTCGGTTGTGGGAGAGCAGATAAAACTGGCTCGATAGCGGAGGAATTTGAGTGTGGCTCAGATGGCGGAACGGGCACTTGTTCCCCGTTGACTGTGTTCCGAATAGAGAAAGGCGCACCGACGGTAGCAATCGGAATATACTTGCGAGTGCTGTATGCTCTGCAGCTTGATGATGATATTCTGTGGCTGGTCAAAGAAGATAAATTGGGAAAAGCTTTGCAGAATTTGAGTTTGAAGACAAGGGAACGTGCTTCGAAGAAAGAGTAAGCGATGAAGACGCTATATGTATATGCCGATTTTGATTGGATCGAAGAAACAGAACTCGTTGGTGAGTTAGGCTATGAATCTCTTCGTAGCTCGGATTGCTATTGTTTTACTCTCAATGATGGATGTTTTGAAAAAAACACGGAGATTTGTTTTTGAGCGATGATCTGAATAATTATCAGGGACAGCAATATACGCAATCGGAGAAAGATATATTTGGATGTTTCTCGGATGCTTTGCCGGATCATTGGGGGGCGAACGTTGTTGCTGCGACGTGAGCAGATTGTAGCGATGGAGGAGAAGCGACCGGTACGAAGACTGTTTCCTTTCGACTATTTGATAGGTATCGATGACTTTTCCCGAATGGGGGCTTTCTATTGTAGAAATGATTTTCCGTTCGGTACGAAGCTCGGCTAAATCAAGGAATGCGGTTTTTCTTCCATAAGAGAGCCTTTGGGAACTATTTCGTAGGAATAGGCTTTCTCAAAGGCTTGGTGTCCGGCATCTGTCATAAGTCCTCGGTCTTCAAGATTGATACAACGTTCTTTGTTTAACTCAGTCCAATGACTTCCTTTGCGATGAGGTGAAAGCCGCTGTGCAAGGCATCCGTCTGGCAATTTCTTTAGAGTTGAATCAATCCACCTGAAGCACAATGCTTCTTCAACAACTTCAATGTATGGAATACATTCGTATGTGGGCTGTTTAGAGCGTGAAGTTACAACCCAACACGATTTCACCCGATTATGGTTGACCTTCAGCCATTCTCTCAACTCGATGCGGTCTGTGAAGTCTAGTAGATTGATAATTTCCATATTTGCCTCCAACTGATATGTTATTAATCCAACTGTTTTCTATAAACTGAGTCCAATGTATTTCCTTCTTTATCTTTCCATACCAACCAGCCGTTGTTGCTGCTACCAATACAGAAATCTGCGGCAGTACTGGGACTTGAAAAAGTTTTATCTGATGTCAATACCAATATTCCGTTCTCAGTAGAAGTGTAATCTTGAAGCATCTTTTCTCGTTTTTCTTTCCAGTTGAAAGACGGAACCATTGTTTTGGCAACAGTACTTCCTTTTAGGACTGTGAATCCATCGGAACTGTAGAAACCTTTTGCATTGCATCCTCTACCTTTGGTGTAGAATAGATGTTCTTCTTTGGGTTGTGATACTTCAAAAATATTGCAACCGATAAATGATGCCAAAAACTTCACATCTTCGAAAAATTCATTCATTGAGTCCTGTTGATGCTCCGGTAGGTTAGGGGCTTTAGGAATTTGTTTATTATCGCTTAAAACAAAAGCGTTTGCTTTCTTGGCTTCGGCTATAGCTTTATGTTCTAGGTATTGCACATCAACTTTAGTCATATCGGCGTCTTTCGATACAAATATGAGTGCTTTTTGCCAAAACGATTTTTTGCTATCGTGGTCTTTTACACGTTCTTTAAAGTTCTCCGTTTCACCTATATACGCCTGCGGCTTGGTTGATTCATCTTCCCCCAGCAATATATAGAATGCAGGTTTTTGTAACTTCTCTTGTGTATTCAAATAAGAGAGATTAGAACGTGGTACGACAAACATTTGGCAAATTTTGTTGCTAATGAATGCGTATTGAGTTCCTTTTGGGTCTCCATCAATGAGATATGTTGTTACTGTCTTTCCCATAAATATGTCTAAATTCAATTACTTTGAGGTATAACTCATTTAAGAACTGACTTTTCTTAATGCAAATATACACTATTATCGAATATAATTCCCTATATTTGTCTAATAAAATCATATCAAGTAATGAAACTGAATAGAATAAAGACTGTTTTATCCGAAAAAGGTATTTCTCAAACGTGGTTAGCTAAACAGCTAGATAAGAGTTTCAGTATGGTCAATGCCTATGCCTGTAATCGGATTCAGCCTAATTTGGAAACCTTGCAACGGATTGCGGAGATATTACAAGTTGATTTGAAGGATTTGATAACTGATAAAAAAGAAAGGTTACAATAAATTATTTAATACGGTTAGGAGGTTCTGGTTCCTTTTGTAACTTGTTGCAGATGTGCCTATGAACTTCTGATAATATATATTATCAAGAACATGACTCCTGAAGAAAAAGCAAGAATAAAGATAGACCAGTGGTTT
>CAUHML010000149.1 GCA_959606905.1 uncultured Bacteroides sp.
GACATCATTAAAGCTCAAAAAGGTGAAATTGAGCAGATGAATAAATGGCTTGATAGTCAAAAGTAAACATTGTAGAAATGTCACGACAAGCGTGATTTTACATCGTTCCTGGGCGCGGGAGTCGGTTAATCTTTATATAATTCAAACCCGATTAATTTCGGGTTTTTACTACTCTGTACTCCGGTCCTTTGTTGAGGACCGGAATATATGCACCTGAGATGCTTATTTAATACATTATCTCGTCATGGATACAATGTCGCTCAGGATCTCAACCAGCTCGCTTCTCTCCTGCGTTCCGTCATGATAGGTTGATCTTGAGATGATTCTTTCTGATGTCATCTGAGGCCAGAATTTATCTAGTACATTATCGGGTTTCATTCCCACAGCCCGGCCGATTATTTTTTTAGCGTCACAGGTGTCCGTAAACGTGACGGCTACACCAGTAATTTCCTCGATAAGATCCGGGCACAGATAGTTTTCTATCTCACGTTTGCGCGTAGCGAAAAATACCTTACCGGCCTCCTCTACTTCTTTTTTACGCTTCTGGATGGACAGAACCTGTGCAGGGTCTCCCCCAATATCGGAGTCCAGAAATACGCACCAGGGAAGCCCCAGATCTTTGGCCAGATTCAATGTAACCCAGTGTTTGACGCTACCACACCCTCCTATGAGGACTGGCACTATTTTCACGTCCTCCAGAGAGGCTGGCAGCGCACCTGACTGTTTTAATGAACTGGCCGCATGCCTCAGGAAAGTAACATCCGACTTTCCCTCTACCAGAACAATCCCCTGCGCCCTTTCCATACCGGTCTCTGGCAGCACCCCCAGGCTTTCAGTGGCTTCCTTCAGCACTGCGTCATCCGGCATTTTTACTACGGGTTCACCCGCCTCATTTCGGGTAACATAACGTACGCCTTCGACAGGGATTAATCCGGCCAGCGCCGGGACATGGGTGGTGACGATAATCTGACGGTGCGGCTGGCCTGCCAGTGCCAGTAACGCTTTCATCAGCATCATCTGATAGTTCGGATGCTGTGACGTTTCAGGCTCCTCTATGGCATAAATCACATTTCTGGGCGTCCCCGCGACATTCTTTTCAGCCTCAGCCCGAAAAAAATTCAACAGGATAAGCCTCCTTATCCCGCTGCCGCGCTTATTGATGGGGATGCCATTTTCCCCGTCCAGGGTGAAATTGAAGGTCCACTTGGGTTTCTCCTTAAATCGTGGAGTCAGTTCACTGGCGAGTTCGGGGGCCATTTCACGTAATTTATCCAGCGTTCTCTGTGCGACATCCAGGACGCTGTCCTGAATCTCATTTTCCAGCGCTGTAATTTTGTCCTGCAGCGCAGCCTGAGCGTCTTTTACGGCCTGCTGTAAGGGGTTTTTAGCTTCGGAATCCCCGTCGCTGCTTTCCCTGTCGGCTTTGAAAATCGCATACGTGGGCAGCAAATCGAGGATCTTACCCCATAATGATTTTGTGTCGGTTCCGAACTCTTTATCGACATCCAGCATAATTTCCGAACAGGTATAGGGGGCTGCGGCTTCCCTGATGGCCTGACGCCATAACGATGCAGTGCGTTTATCCGCCACATTTTTTTCAACTTCTTTTCCCACCGCCTTGAGCTCAGAAATTTTCATGCCCAGTAAATTTCTCAGGGGCTCCTCATCCGGGTGGATGCAGCGGATGCAGGTCTGCTCCGGTTTTCCTGAGGTCGTTGCTTTAAACGTTTTGACGATTTCAAAATTGCCGTCCTCATTCAGCAGATGTTCTGAGGCGAGCGTGGTCTGCACCCTGTCGTCGATCATGATAAAATCGGGCAGGTCATCAAATTCACAGGCTATTTCAAAACGGCCGTCCCCTTCTCTTAGGCTGAAACAGTTCATGTCATTCTTGTCAGCCTTCATTCCTTCTGTTTCAAAAAAAATAGCCAGCGCTTCCAGAAGCGTTGATTTCCCAAAGTCATTACGACCGACAATACCCGTCATGCTTTCATCAATAATGATTTCAGTAGAGTTTCTGTAGCCTCTGAAGTTTTTCAGTTTTAATTTTCTGAGCCGCATATGAAGTCCTGTGTGTAAGAAAGCGTTTTGCTGCAACCTGAATACAAAATATATTTTCAAATGCCTGCCAACAAGCAGGGATAACCGTTATTCAGAATATCTTAACGACATTTCGGGATTATGATCTGGTCGCGCTTTCAGAACTTTACTGCCCCTCAAAACACCGGAAACTAACTTGTGGTTGGTTACATGGCAAAGTTAAAACTCCAGAATCACGGGTAATGATTTCAATGCTTATTATATTTTTTGGAATTGACTCATGAGCTTTATAATTTAAATGATAATAATAACCATTCTTTTATGCGTAATATTTGCTACTGACACTGATGAATTTAAAAGAAGATAGATTTTCATTTACGGATTATTTCCTAAATTCATCGATAATGTGATCGACATAAAATTTTCACTGAAGAATGAAGAGATAATTTAAGGCCGAGCGAAATAGCTCAAAATGGTGTATTTAACATAACAGAAGAAATGAAAGGCTCTATCGCAACCTGATACTTCAGGCCGCTAAGGGGTTAATCTTGTTGAAGAAAAATTAGACCGGGAAGCGCCAGGCGTCACCATTTCTCCCGCCTGGCTGGAAGTGAAGAATAATTGTGCATAGCTCCGTATTCGGGCTTTGCATCTGACAATGGTTCCCTGGATGAAAGTACGATCTCCACTCCAAGGACGCTGAACACCCTAAACAAACGCTCAAAACCCGCACTTGCAGGGTTGGCCTCTAGTCGGGCATAAGTTTGCTGTGTTATACCCAAACGTTCAGAAACATCTTTTTGCGTCAGTCCATTGGCTTTGCGAAAGCCGATTAAAACAGGACGTAACTGATTCAAAGTCTTCAAAGCGTATTGAGTGTTCATAAGTGACCTTCCGTATCGACGGGTTAACAAGCATAACGCAGGGATTTACAGCATATAGGCTGTAATGCTCATTAACAGACTATAGGCTGTAATACGAATCCTGCCAAGATGCGGCATCTTTCAAATACAAGGCCGTATTGGGTAAGCAGTACACCGTTATATAGCACCCCTTGCCCCTTTGCTGGAGAGGGACCCACGTGATCGCAGGTCTTTTAGACGTTGTTGCTAACCGGCATCATACACAGGTGGTAACCCCCAGGGAAACTCTATGAGTGATAATTTATTCCTGCCCCAGTCAAAATATAAAACCTTATCTAACTAGCTTTCTTAGTATTTTATAAATGAAGTGAAATTAGCGAAGAAGTTTTACATTGTAAAGTGAGCAAAAATATTTACCATTCAACTGGCAAAATTTACAATCTGCAGCCCTTAGCCTGAGAAAATGCACATTAACAGAATAATCATCAAGTCCGATAGAGGCATAACTTACGTCCTCAAAAATATCAGAAATAAATGAGTTGAAATTACAAAAATTAACTTCACTTAACATCTTGAACACCGCAGAAATATATCTATCATGCATTATCTTGACTTCGATAACCTTAGATAAACTTGAATGCGACTTACATTTGAAGAGATCAAAGAGAAAGTAAATCAGCATATTTTTATTGTCCGAAATCCATTTTAAAATTTTATTACGTGCACATGGTAATATATACACTGGATTTTTGAAAGGGTTTGAAACGTCAACCACAAGGGAACAATAACCATGAGGATTTATTCCACTTATAATTAAGTCACTAAGTCCTTTCACTGCATTCAAATAGTTATCAAAACAAACCTCATATAAACTGGTACTATGAACTGCACATTTAGATTCAAACAACCATCTATGACGCAGATAACCAATGCCTTTAGAGTGTATATCTTCAACAATACATTTGTGACAGTAACGAATGTTTGAGATGTTTACCAATGGATATGAATTAGTTATGTGAAAATTTTTCCGACAGGCATCTTCAACAGCGTTAAAATACCCGTAAACACCAGAAGATAACGACACTATATTGGAAGTTAGTATATAACCATTTCTAGTGGCAAGAATGTCATATATATCCTGCAAGCTATGCAATTTGTACATATCAATCAGTTCGAAACGAGGAAAGGCATCGTACCTTAGTGCGCCATGCTTTGATATTATGTTCCTGCAATTGGATAAGTTATACATTATCTGTGAACGCAGAAGAAAACTGTGCCACAATTCATTTTCGTAAACCATATAACTCCCTCTTATTTAATTAGTTCCATTTTTCTGAGAAGTATCATTGTCATTGGTAGTTTATCTCTGTATTTCAAAAGCCAGCCATGCCCTCCCAGTAAAGCATCTAGACTTGTAAGTGACATCGAGTACTGCCCCTGAGATAAAACATCATTTATTAATGATGATGAGATAATATCTCTCTCGCTCCAGTCTACTCTTTTATTTTTATAGCATCGTATTGTTTTAGGAAGACAGGAATTAAGCCAGTCACATTCATGTTTATTTAGCCAATAGAAACTTGCATAACAACTTTCTTTGACTAACTTTCGTGTTATAGAAACGGATTGATTATGTATAAATCTTAATATTTTCTGCTTATGACGCCGTCTTAAAGAATCTTTTTTACATTTTTTACGCCATGAGCATAAACCGTAACAAGATGAAATTACAGAGGATACAGCTCCTTCCGATAATGAGTTTTTCTCAGCTATGGATGCCAGACTAAACCCCCTTACAGCCATAGACTTGATAAGCAATTCAGTGAATATATTAATTTTTGTGTTTCGCTTAAACGCCCTCAGGTATTTTTTATAAATAAGTGTTTTAATGTAACATCTGCTGCGACTAAATTCCTTCCCAAGGTTGCTAACACTAGTATTATTTTCAACTATATGAAAACTGTATTTCTTATGACTTTTAAAGATTTCTTTCTTTTTATTAGTACGACTTCCTGCATACGTTGGCCAGCAAGTATTTAACAAACAATAACAAAGCAAAAGATGCTTTGTGGGATGCTGACAACATTTGTCTTTGAGTATAGGCTCCCAGTAATGATAATCAGTTAGGGATGTTGGTATAAGTCCCGATGAACCCTCCCCAAATAACTGGCACTTAGCATAAACATGTGCGTAGAATACATTTTTCTTTAAATTTCCATCCAATGATAATAAATTCAACTTTTTAAGTACATCCATGTAATTGGGGTGTGTAATATCTTTTCTTCTGATTATATTTAGGGACTCATAACAAAACTTAGCAAAATCGAAGTCTATCTCATTGCTAAGTTGTTCTGTATACGAAACAGGAGGCATCAGTCCAATACGTATGTGCGGTGAAGAAGGGACATGGATGCTTTCAAGCGCTACCGGATGCCGATGGCAGGTTGTAACCCCATGAAGCTGATGCGCCAGATGCCAATAAGTAACACGATAATGAAAAGTATCTTCACGAGCGCAAACCGGGCAAAACTTCAATAGTGTGCGCTGCCCTAGTGAAAAATTACTAAGGCGGCACAATCGATTAAGCCTGGCAGGGGTCGTGTTGAAATCCATAATTTCATTACGACTGATTGGTAGTGCCCAGGCAAAAAGAGGGAGTAAAGTCTGTTCATGCCAGAGCTGATCTGCACTTTCGGATGTATGAAGAGAAATAGCCTTTAATCCTGAATTGAGAATTGGATGGACGTTCATATCAGGTTTGTTGAAAATGATCGTTAACAGAGAAGATGGGGACATACCGTACACGGTAGTTGTCCGACAAAACCGGCTGAACAAGGATTCATCAGGCAAAACAGGCAACATTCTCATTTCCCACACCTCTCTTTGACCGTTACGAACTGTTACCTCATTACAATTTATTAAGTGGATCTATATTTATAAGCCCGCAACGCTGAAGAGCATCGTAGGTATTTTTCTTTTCAGCTGTTCTGTTGATAACAAGATCGTGGTCAAGAGACAGTATTTTCTCGTCGAAATTGCGCAAAACCTCGTCTATTTTTCCTACGAATTCCTTGTGCTGTGGCCTGTCTATATCCCCAGGGATCAAAGACTTTAGGGACTTCTCTGCCATGATTTTAGCCGAAGCATCACCCTCATTAGATGCAGAGAGCCATTTAGCTTCCTCATCTTCAGTCGCGGCCCCCGGGAGTGGAGTATCCTTATATTCCTCCGTATGACTCACGAGTACCGGTACAGAGGCCGACAAGACTGCGCCAGTGATGATTTCATTGCCGCTACCGATAACCTTTAATTGTGCCCCCCGATAAATCATCTGAGCCAATCCAATATTGCCTTTAGATAAAATGAATAATTTTTCGTTTAACTCATCATTTAATGGAGTTTCAACATTTGTCCATTGTAATGGCCATAAATAATGAATAAACGATTGCCAGTCTTGTGAATCGTATCTAACATTCTTAATTTTCATGTAACCACCAGACTCTGCCCGCCTGGCAATTCTCATTTTCTTTGTCAGCGTCTCGTCAAAAGGATGATTTCCACAAAAAACCATAGATACCCCCATGGAATCTACAATTTCATGTAAAAAATCAATCAACTTACTCTCACCCCCGGTTCTTGAAAATTTAAGCCTCTGCATTTCATCAATAACAAGGATACCCAAAAATGATGATTTAATTCTTTGTGCAATCTGGCGAGCCAGAGCACCATTTCTAATCTCAGGTGTAGTTCGTTCAATACCAATTGCATCATCTAATTTTTGTAAAATCTCTTCACAAAGGTCTCTCACACTTGAATTGTATGGACAATTAATCTTTACCCATACAATTTGCTTACTGAAGCCGGGAAAAACTCCTTTATAGCTGCTGTGTTCTATAATCTGAGGGAAATGATCCATGACTTGCTCAATCATGGTAGTTTTTCCAGAACCACTCATTCCAACTATCGTAATAGTTTCAGCCTGGGATTTAAAATATCCACTTTCTGGCTCAATATCAGGACGCTCATTTCCATAGTAATGAAGATATTGAATTGTTCCGCTTTTTAAAGGATTACGAGCTGCATAGCTTTCCCTAAGTGCCCGTAAGATCATCTTATAAGCCTGGATAAGATTGGTTTGAGGGCAACGGAATTTCTTTATACGTTCGACATACTGCTCTCTAACATTCGCCGGGGCAGTCCAGCGGATTTTTTCGTCAATTTCGGGGAAATAACTCATTTCCAGAAGTACTTCATCTTCCGTAAGCGCTTCAGGAAGTGCTTCAATTAAGGGATTGCCACGATACTCAGGTAACTCCTGTTCTTTATATATCGCTGAAACGCGCCGTATAAGATTCATTATTCTGCGTCCTCAGTCTTCTTCTTACCTTTTAACCATCTTTGTTTCTCCTCCCGGCCAGGCAAAAGCAGAACATTACTGGATGAAGGAAGTAGGGGTTCAGATCTTCCATTAGCAACATGAGTTCGCCCTAATGAATCAAGTTCATTTTTCCTGTTCTTTTTAATATCTTTACCATGTACCCGGCGAGATTCGTATATTTCATTTAATCTTTCGTTACCTTTCCTGTTAAATTCATCTTTATTATTGATATTGCTGAGCGAATCCAGAGTAAATAAATTAATTTCTTTTTGAGTATCTACCCAATCAGCCATTACATCTGTATCAAGATGAGCTTTCCCTTTAAATACATCTCTTTTCTTAAGTAGGTAATGTTTTTTGAAAATGCTATTTTTGTCAAATCTTACATATATATAATCTACGCAATTGTCATCTATTCTTGCTTCACAAGTGGTTCTTCCAAATACTCTGACACCTGATGCAATTTCAGGATCACATTCATAAAAAAGATTATTGTACTGAATCCCACCGGCGGTAATGTTAGCGTTCACAGGGATTAACAATCGTGCGATCACTTCGTCGGCCCCAACGGCTCTTGCGCTGAATCTCCCGTGCTTTAAGCTTATCATCCAACTATTTTTTGGTGATATTACGAGATCATTTTCAATCAGTAAGGGATTGATATAAGCCAGTTCCTCATACGTTCTCTGATTATGTGCAAGTATCTCCCG
>CAUHML010000150.1 GCA_959606905.1 uncultured Bacteroides sp.
TGATGCAAAAATAAGAATTTTAACGCAATCCCCCAAGGTTTCAGACTGAGCCGGAAAAGGCCGATTTCTTCGATGAAATGGGGGAAAAAATAAAATCCTCCACATAAAATGCAGAGGATTAAGTGATCGCGACAGGATTCAAACCTGTAACCGGCTGATCCGTAGTCAGCTACTCTATTCAGTTGAGCTACGCGACCATTGTTTCGTTTTAACGGGTGCAAAGATACGTACTTTTCCCGAATTAGCAAGCATTTCAACGACTTTTTTGTAGAAAATTTATTCAATGAATCGGTAATTGAATAGTTGCCAACCAATACTCAGTCCGACATTCCACTCTCTTTTCGGTGAGCTATAATGATTTACATATGCCGAGATGTCTCCGAATGGTAATTGACACACAACAGATATTTCTCCTAAATATTCGAATTTAGAGAAGGCTTTTCCATAATATGCCTTATTCAATGAATTTCTTTCAATCGGATAAATGGGCATAAAACCATAAAATTCTCCTCGAAGATGAAACATCTGGTTTAAACGATAGATAGGCCGGATACCGGCACCAACAAACTGGTTGGCACGAAATGCTTCATTATAAGTGAGCTTACTATGCTGTGTGGGAGAAAATTCACCAGCCTGCATCATTGTTGCAGTATAGTTCTCTGAAAAATTCTTAGAGGCATATAATGCTTTCAAATACCACCCTAACACCCAATGTTCACTCATATTGTGGTATTTCTCTTTCATATAGGATAATTGCAACCAGGAGTGGTGCTCCTTATTATTATTTCCAGTAGCACCTTCTCCCGGATAGAATCGCTCTCTTCCAATGAAAATTTGGGCAATGAGGGCTTCTCTATAACCACGTGTCGGGTATTGTCGTGAGTTTAATGTGCTTCCGTTAAAACTGATAGAACCACCAAACAAATCGTAGCGACTTTTATCAAACTTATCGTTTCCAAAGTCTATTACACTTTTCTGAAAATATTTATCTTCTATCCTTGCAATCCCTATTCCAAACTCTGCCCGTTTGCTTGAAAGAAATGGCAGGCCTACTTGTAGCTTTAGGAATCGTTCATCCTTTTGGTTAAATGCCGGTTTGTCATTTCTGGAGAAAAGTTTATCCTTCTTGAAATAGTCGAAAGTACTGATAGATGCGATGAAGCGATATGAAGTAGGTATAGCAGTAGAAAAGTCTATTTTAGCCATAAACTGGGCATTATTGTATACCTTTCCAAGTTGGCCGTCAAAAACAAATTCCTTGGCATAGTAATTTAAATCCTGATAACTGAGCCCCAGATAAATCTGATTGGAATTAGATGTGGATATATTACCTCCTAATCTTACGGCAAAATTATTTTCCAATTTGACTTTCAGATGCAAATCGTAAGTATCATCTTCCGGATTATAGATAGCGTGTGGAATAATTTCGGAAATCATATTATCCGAAAGTAGACGGAAATACCCTTGTTTCAAGTCTTCGTAGCTGAATTCTTTGTTATCTGATTTATGAAATTCTTTTTTTATGTATGCTTGCTGTTGTGTGTTGGCACCGTCAATAATGATATTCTTGAATCGTAATTCAGGATAATTACTTCGGTAGACCATTCTTCTTAGACGTATATTATCAAGATTTACGCGTCGATGTATGCGGCTTTTTATCGAATCCATCATACTGATAGTCCGATTATAACCTATATCATGTAATTCGTCAACACGTTGAAAATCCATAAGACCAACATTATCATACTTAAATGTCATCAAAATCCCCATTGAATCCGGAATAGAGTAGTCAGTTTTCTGCATTACCATATTTTCAATCTGGCTCATGAGATCATTTTCTTTAGGTTTAGTGGGATTAGCCGAAACGACACTTCCGATAATAATATCCGGATGAAAATCGTTCTTCATGACATCTGTCGGAAAATTATTATAAATTCCCCCATCATAGGCTAATACGTTATCAATCTCGATGGGCTTGAACATGAACGGAAAACTCATTGATGCTCTGACAGCATCTCCTAAATCGCCTTCTTTCATGATTAATTGCTTCTTATTGTATACGTCGGAGGCAATACAGCGAAAAGGAACAAAGAGTTTGTCGAAATCACCTTTACATGCTGCAGTGGCACGTGCGTACAGATCAACGAAAACTAGATTCATTTGAATTGGATTTACGACGCTAGTGGGCAGGAATTGAGGTTTCAAACTTTTTAGAGAATCTCTAAAGGAGAAACGAATATTGAAGAACTCAGGAGTAGGAAGATTCTTTTTAAAGTGATATACATATTTCTCTTCTACTTCTCCGGAATACCATCTTTTAAAGTCTTCTGACTTTAAAAGTTCTACCATGTCATCAGGAGAATATCCCATAGCATACAGAGAACCGATTATGGCCCCCATGGAGGTACCTGCAATATAATCGATAGGGATATTATTTTCTTCCAGAGCACGAATAATACCAATGTGTGTCAATCCTTTAGCACCGCCTCCACTTAATACAAGACCTACTTTTTGGGCATAGATAGCTGGTACGATTAGCCATAAAGTAATAAACACAAGAAGAATTTTTCTCATAACCCAAATCAAACAGTTGAACTTTTGTCTTTTTAAACGTTCAAATATATACAATACTTTTCAATTAATCGATATTTTATCAACCGTTTTAAATCGAAAAAGAGCATTACGACGTGTTTTAACGTCGAATACTCTTTCCTGAAGTTATATAATGGATAAAGGGGCGATATTAAATCAGCTCGATACTACGCTTTACGAAGTTATTCAAAGCTTCACCTTTCAACATATTGTTTTGCAACAAAGCCAAATCAATAAGTTGACGAATCACTTTATTATTGCTGGCATAACCAACAAAAATAGCTTCTTTTTTACTTTTCAGATCATCCCATTTCTTATCCAAATCATTCAATTCGTCTTTTTCAGAGGTTGGGATATCTTCGTCCTTTTTGCCTTTTTGTTTATCTTTCAACTCATTACGTTGTTTATTGACAGCATCCATTTCCGACTGTACTGGGGCAACTTCTGCCTGGCAAGCACTTTCTTCTTCATTAAGCACTTCTTTTATTAACTTATGATCTGAATTCAATATCAAGTTGAACATATCAGGCATTTCTCCATAAAAACTCATTCCAGCCTGAATATTTGCCATTTCTTTCATACGGCGCATATATTCACTTTGGGTAATCATTACTGGAGCTGTGTTTTCTCCTAACGCTTGTGTCATAACGTTGAATTCAACCTTATCCATTTTAGGTAATTGACTCTTAAAGGCGATTGTAATAGCATCTTGTTTGCCTGCTTCCAATACTTCGCTTTTTCTATCTTCTTTTACAATAAGATTGTCAACAACATCACTATCCACACGGGTAAAACGAGATTTCTCGAATTTTTGTTCCAACATGCTTACCATAGCTACATCTAATTGACCATCCATCAACAAAACATCATAGCCTTTATTGGTAGCTGCCTCTATATAACTATATTGTTCATCCTTATTATTAGCATATAAATAAATCAGATTTCCGTCTTTGTCTGTCTGATTATCTTTAATCAAAGTTTGGTATTCTTCAAATGTGTAATGTTTACTATCCGTATCGGTGAAAAGGGCGAATTTCTGCGCTTTCTCGTAAAAATCCTCTTGAGTCAGCATACCATAATTGATAAATATTTTCAAATCATTCCACTTGTCTTCAAACTGTTTGCGGTCATTCTTAAAGATAGATTGCAAACGGTCGGAAACTTTCTTCGTGATATATGTTGATATCTTCTTCACATTCGAATCGCTTTGCAAATATGAACGGGAAACATTCAATGGTATATCCGGAGAATCTATGACCCCATGCAATAAAGTTAAAAAGTCCGGTACAATGCCTTCAACTGAATCTGTCACATACACCTGGTTGCAATATAATTGAATTTTATTCTTGTTCAGTTCAATATTACTTTTTACTTTAGGGAAATAGAGGATACCCGTTAAATGGAATGGATAATCCACATTCAGATGAATCCAGAAAAGTGGTTCATCAGACATCGGATACAACTTACTATAAAACGATTTGTAGTCCTCATCCGAAAGTTCACTTGGTTTGCGTGTCCACAAAGGAGTAGTATCATTAATGATATTATCTTCGGCTGTTTCTACTTGTTTGCCATCTTTCCATTCTTTTTTCTTTCCAAAGGCAATAGGAACAGGAAGGAAACTGCAATATTTTTTCAAAAGCTCAGATATACGGGATTCTTCAAGAAACTCTTTGCAGTCATCATCAATGTATAAGATGATATCTGAACCACGACCTGCTTTATCTACTTCTTCAATAGTAAATTCTGGGCTACCATCACAAGTCCATTTTACAGCTTGTGCACCATCTCTATACGATTTGGTGATGATTTCAACTTTCTTGGCGACCATAAATGCTGAATAGAACCCAAGTCCGAAATGACCGATAATAGCATTTGCATCATTCTTGTATTTTTCCAGGAAGTCATTAGCTCCTGAGAATGCGATTTGATTAATGTATTTTTCGATTTCTTCTGCAGTCAGACCAATACCGTGATCGGAGATAGTAATGGTGTCTTTACCTAATTCAACATGAATAGTCAAATCGCCTAGTTCACCTTTAAATTCACCAATAGAAGCGAGTGTATTTAGCTTCTGAGTGGCATCTACTGCATTGGATACTAATTCACGAAGAAAAATTTCATGGTCACTGTACAAAAACTTTTTGATGATAGGGAAAATGTTTTCTGTTGTAACCCCAATATTACCTTTTTGCATAATACGTATATTTTTTAATTTATCTATTTGATTGATTTTAGTTGATATATTTGTTCAGATAAACACAAAAAAAATGCCAGACCCTAAGGTCTGACATTATGGCATATCTTATGTGCCCTTATTGAAAATAAATCCTTTATTGAGGAGTAACGACTTTCATCTCCAAACCTCCTTTTTCTTCATTAAGAGAGACTTGAATTATATCTTTTTCTTTTAAAGAAGAAGATATGATAAGTTCAGATAATCCATCTTCCAAATATGTCTGAATTGCTCGCTTTAAAGGACGGGCACCATATTGTACGTCATACCCTTTTCCAGCAATAAATTCTTTCGCCTTATCATCAATAACAAGTTTATAACCAATAGCTTCGATTCTATCATACAATCCTTTCAGCTCAATATCAATAATCTTCGTAATAGCTTCCAAGGAAAGTTGGTCAAATGTTATGATTTCATCTACACGGTTGATAAATTCGGGCGCGAATGATTTATTCAAAGCTTTCTGTATGACACTTCGCGAAAATTCTTTGTCATCCAGACGGCTTTGTGTTGCAAATCCGACCCCGCGACCAAAATCTTTCAACTGACGAGTTCCAATATTGGAAGTCATGATAATAACCGTATTTTTAAAATCTACCATTCTGCCATAACTGTCAGTTAGGCGACCTTCATCCATTACTTGAAGAAGGAGATTAAACACATCGGGATGTGCTTTCTCTATTTCATCAAGCAGGACGATAGAATATGGTTTACGACGCACTTTTTCTGTTAATTGTCCGCCTTCTTCATATCCTACATATCCCGGAGGTGCTCCAACCAGACGTGATACGGTAAACTTCTCCATATACTCACTCATATCTATACGAATCAACGCATCAGAAGAACCAAACATATATTTAGCTAATTCTTTGGCCAAATGAGTCTTACCAACTCCTGTCGGGCCTAAGAACATAAACGTACCAATCGGCTTGTTCGGATCTTTAAGCCCCACACGACTTCGGAGAATTGCTTTTACCAACTTTTCGATAGCGGTATCTTGTGCTATAACCTTAGACTGCAAGTCTTCTTTCATACCAGCAAGTTTGATTCCTTCTGCCTGCGCCATACGCTGCACAGGAATGCCTGACATCATTGATATAACATTGGCTATTTCTTCTGCATCGACAGTTTGCCTATTTTCTTTCAAGTTGGCTTCCCATTCTTTTTTCATCTCATCCAGTTGGGAGGAGAGCTCTTTTTCTTTATCGCGGAAACTGGCGGCGAGTTCGAAATTCTGTGATTTTACAGCTTCATTTTTCTTGCTCTTGGCTTCTTCTATTAACTTCTCTTGTTCTTCTATTTCTTTTGGAACATTGATATTCGTAAGATGTACACGTGAGCCTGCTTCGTCCAAAGCATCAATAGCCTTGTCGGGGAAATTACGGTCTGTAATGTAACGATCTGTCAACTTGACACAAGCTTCTAATGCCTCGTCTGTGTAGTACACATTGTGATGATCCTCGTACTTGTCTTTAATATTGCGTAATATTTGAAGAGTTTCTCCAGCAGTGGTAGGCTCTACCATTACTTTTTGAAAACGACGTTCCAAAGCACCATCCTTCTCAATATTTTTACGATATTCATCAAGGGTTGTAGCACCAATGCACTGTATTTCTCCTCTTGCCAATGCTGGTTTTAGCATATTCGCCGCATCCATAGAGCCTGCGGCAGAACCTGCACCTACAATGGTATGAATCTCATCAATGAATAAAATCACATTAGGGTTTCTCTGTAATTCATTGAGAATAGAACGAATACGTTCTTCAAACTGTCCGCGGTATTTGGTCCCCGCGACGACAGCAGTCATATCAAGAGCTACCACCCGTTTATCAAAGAGAATCCGTGAAACTTTCTTCTGAATGATTCTTAGAGCAAGACCTTCAACAATAGCTGATTTACCTACGCCGGGTTCTCCGATCAGAATTGGATTATTCTTTTTACGACGGCTTAAAATCTGCGCCAGGCGTTCTATTTCTCTTTCTCTGCCAACAACAGGATCCAACCGGCCTTCTTCTGCCGCTTTTGTCATATCAGTGCCGAAATTATCCAATACCGGCGTATCATTAGACGGCTTTTTTGAAGCGGTTTGCGCTTGTTGCTGATGTTCTTCGGCATTACCTCTGCCACCGGAGCGTGATGAAGACATTTCTTCTTCGTCATCATCGTCTTCAGTAAAACCCATACCGGAATTAATATCCGGTTGCAATGTAGCTTGTTCCAATACTTTCACGTAATTTACATTATTTGATTCAAGTACGGAAGCTGCCATATTGTTTTTCTCTCTTAAGATTGCCAACAAAACATGTTCTGTGTCAGCGATGTTACTTTTCATTCCACGTGCTTCTAATATACACATTTTTAATATTTTCGCCGCATCATTAGACAACGGCACCTCTGTATCGGGCAATAGCATATCATCAGCTTCTGCCTTCAACTGAGCTTCAATCTGCTGCTTTATCGCAGCTAAATTGGTGTTGAGTTTAGACAATATCTCGATAGCTTTTCCTTCACCGTCGCGGAGCATTCCCAGAAGCAGGTGTTCAGGGCCTATATACCTACTTCTCAATCGATTAGCTTCTTCTTTACTATAGACGATAATGTCGGAAACTCTTTGTGAGAATTGATTATTCATACTTCTTCCTTTTCTTCTAAGGGTTATTTACTGGCAAATATACGCATTAAATCAGGTTTGTATTGCAATATTTGCTTTATTTCTTATATCTACAAATGGCGTGCCATAAAAACAGTGTATTTGTATTATATATAAGGTATAACAAATATCAGACTATTTATTACTGTTATTAGCCTTGTTTTATTTCTAACATTTATTGTTTTTCTCATTTTGTTTTCGTATTTTAAAGTTTAGCTAAAGATCCTACAAGGAAAGCTTTAGGATGTCTATGAGAAGAATAAAACTTTCTTCCTAAAAACTTTCGTATATCGGGGAAAAGTAGTACTTTAGCGTGGTTTTTCACAAACCGTAGAATGTATAATTAATAATCATTTTAAATGCTTGAACAAGACAGAATTATAAAGATTAACATCGAGGAGGAAATGAAGTCATCGTACATTGACTACTCCATGTCGGTCAT
>CAUHML010000151.1 GCA_959606905.1 uncultured Bacteroides sp.
GGAGTTAACTCCAAAGCTTATGGAGATAACTCCAAAGGCTTGCGGAGATAAAACAAGCAGGAAGAAAAACCTTAACCACACGGCAGGAAAGGGTTAGGGATACAAACAAGATCTTTTAAGGATGAATCTGATTACAAGGCTTGCACTCTTTACAGAGAAAAATCCCCTAACACCCTTCTTTTAAAAAGGTAAAAAAGCATGTGGCAAGAAGATATGCATCTGGCCATATGTGGAAAGACTAAAACAGACTATTATTTTGCCATCTTAAATTTTAATGCATCATTTTACAACTGAAAAACAGGGTAATAAACCTTTCCGGACAGCATCATTCAAGCTTTAATACCTACTCATTACCAATTTTCATAAAATAATACCCATTTTTAGGTATTGCCCACCCTTTTAACCTCCCATAACTTTGCACCGATTTAAAATTATAAAAATTAAAGCAAAAATGAAAAGAAAGGTTTTATTGTTCTCATTATGCTTGTCGGCCTGTCTTGCAAACAGTTATGCAGAAAAAGCAACAAGTATAGATAAGGATAACACAGAGAAAACTACGGAGGAAGAACCTAAAAAAAAATCCCGGCTAACATTGGGAGGTTACGGAGAAGCAGTGTACACACGTAACTTTTATAGTGACAATATGTACCGCTATTCTAAAGCAGACAGTTACAAAGACTCTGACGGACACGGACGCGTAGACTTACCTCATGTAGTAATCATGATTGGCTACGATTTCGGAAAAGGATGGAGCATGGGTAGTGAAATAGAGTTTGAACACGGAGGAACAGAATCGGCTATAGAAGTAGAAGACGAAGAAGCCGGAGAATTTGAAAAAGAAATAGAACGTGGGGGTGAAGTGGCTTTGGAGCAGTTCTGGATTCAGAAATCTTTTTGCTCGGGCTTCAATATCCGCGCAGGGCACATCATCGTGCCGATAGGACAAATAAACAACGCCCATCTTCCCACTCAGTTCTTTACAGTATATCGTCCTGAAGGTGAAAACACAATAATGCCTTGCACATGGCATGAAACCGGTCTTAGTGTATGGGGGCGTATAGGTGACTGGCGTTATGAGGCAATGGTTATTCCCGCATTGAATGCTAATATGTTCAATCATAGCGGATGGATTCATGATGGTTCTGCATCAGCCTATGAATTTAAAGTAGCCAACAATCTGGCAGGAGCGGCACGTATCGACAATTACTCTGTCAAAGGATTGCGTATGGGAATAAGCGGCTATATAGGTAACAGTTTCCAAAACGACATTATTAAAGATGAAAAATCCACCAAATATAAAGATGTGAAAGGAACAGTGGTCATAGGTGCATTCGACTTTGATTATAATGATCATAACTGGGTAGTACGCGGCAATTTTGATTATGGTCATTTGGGAGACGCTGATCTGATCTCCACTCACAACAAAAGCCAAGACAATAGCACACAGTCCCCTTATCCTCACACAGCCGTGGGCAAGACAGCCATTGCCGCCGGAATCGAGGCAGGATATGATATTTTTTCTCAAGTAAAGAAAATGAGAGACAATGGTAAAAAACTATATGTATTTGGACGATATGAATACTATGACTCATATCATAAGGCTGCTAAAGGTTTCAGCAAATATGAATGGACTAAAAAACAACGCATGGCCGTCGGTTTGAACTACTATCCTATGAAAGACATCGTAGTAAAAGCCGAATACTCAAAACGCTTCTTGAAAAGCCAGTATAATAACGAACCCTCTTTTTCATTGGGCATAGCTTATGCAGGATTTTTCATTAAATAAACCCGATTATTCATTTTTTAAAATTAAATAGGTATGAAAAGTTTGTTAAAATTCCCCTTACTTGTTGCTGTAGCAACAATGATGAGTTGCAGTTTCAGCGCATGCAGTGATAACGATGATCCGACTCCGGATACCGGTACGTCTGAAACAGATGCAAAATTCGAAGCAATCGCAAAACAGTATCTTGATCACACGGTATATGTTACTTACAAGAACCTGGCTGATGAAACCGAACAGCTAGTAAAAGATTTACAAGCATTAAAAAGCAGCAAGACTGATGCAAATGTAAAAGCTACCTGCGAAACCTTCCTTGAAGCACGTGCATGGTGGGAAAAGAGTGAAGCTTTCCTGTATGGGGCAGCTACCGATTTCGGTATCGACCCGCATATTGACTCATGGCCTTTGGACTTGGACGGATTACAGACCGCACTGAAAAATACGGAACAGGTAGAAGCAATGGGTGGTGAAGACGGAGATATTTATGCCGGCGAGAAATTGGGTAATTCTTTATTAGGATTTCATGGTATTGAATACATCCTTTTCGAAGATGGTAGCCCCAAATCAGTTTCTAAAATCAGTGACTTACATCTGACTTACGCCGTAGCTGTAGCTGGTGATTTGCGTAACCGTTGCTGGCAGCTGGAACTTTCATGGAGAGGCGAAAGTGCTGTCAATGCCGACCGTGTCGCTAAAGTCGCAAATGAGTTAGAACTGCCTTACACTGTAAACAGTGGTGAATATTCTTATGGTGAGAATATGCTGAATGCAGGAAAAGCAGGTAGCACATACGCCAGCTGGACATTAGCCATGCAAGCTATCATTGACGGCTGCAAGACTATCGCAGATGAAGTAGGAACTTCTAAAATAGGAAAACCTTATAGCGGAGAAGACCCTGCTTATATAGAATCACCATACAGTCACAAGTCCATTCTAGACTTTTATGACAACATCATCAGTATTCAGAATGCTTACATGGGCGGTATAGAAAATGAACGTGACGAAACCAACTCACTACACAACTATATTGCTGGAGTAGATAAAGAACTGGATACAAAAGTTGTAAATGCCATAAACAATGCTCTGACCAAAATCAATGCCATGGCAGCTCCATTTGTAAACAATATTAAAGATCCAAGTGCAGGTGAAGCAATTAAAGCTTGTCAGGATCTTGATGCCATATTGTCTGATGTTAAAACAGCTTTAAGAAACAATTAAAAAGAACTGTTTACCCCAATGACCACAAAGGATCTGCAAGAGGGTGTCCGGAAAAGGTCTATTGTACTATCTTTTGCTGTAGATGGTGATTTTACATTCGCTCCAAGCACCGGCTTTGTGCTGCCGGATGTCCCCTCTACAACAGACATGATAGTGAAAAAGACCGGGGGAGGACAACCTTATGTAGATTCTTTGGTATATAAATTTGAAAAGTAACTAACTTTAAACATTCTTATATGAATAAGTTATTTAAAATACACTGGCTTGCTGCTCTATGCGGCCTTACAATGCTCTCGCTAACAGCCTGTAATGACGATGACAATCCGGAAAACAAATCTCCGGAAGTCAATCCTGATATCAACGTAAATGTAGAGACCTATGCAGGCGGAGAATTGGGTACAACCTTCAACAATTCCGCTTCTGCTTATGAAGATCCTACTCCTGCAACGGAAAATGCAGGTATGACCGACAAATTCAAATATGGGGAATATTTCTTTGAACGTTCTTATACGCAGAATTCCAAACCTTTCAATGGTTTGGGACCGCTTTATATCCGCAATTCATGTATGAACTGCCACCCCGGATACGGTCATGGCAAACGGGTAGACCGTTATCGTGCTGATGACTGGGGAAATGGATATCTACTTGTTGTGACCGATGGAAAGGATAACTACCTAAGTTCTTTAACGGGAATGCCTCAAACCAAAGCTGTAGCCCCTTTCAAAGCACCAATAGATGAAGATAAGATAAAAATAGACTGGCTGCCTTACACAGACGAATGGGGAAATAAATTTCCTGACGGAGAAACATACAGTCTGATCTATCCGGAAGTGACTATTCCTCAAGATGCATACTACGTACCTTTGGAGGCTACTTATAATCAAGTTGTCACCCCTGTCAACTACTCTGATGTAGTAGTTTTGCTGGAATCTACCATTGGTATCTACGGAACCGGATTACTAGATGCCATTCCCGATGATTCGTTGAAAGCAGAATATGCACGTCAGGAAAAAGCAGGTGTAAAATTGAATCCAGCCATCTTCGCAAACGGAGAGTGGACTTCACTCTATAAGGGACTTACAGGTAAACAATATCCCAAACGTTATACTTACGCTTTGACCAGATCTTCCATACAGGATGGTCCCGGTGCCAATGCAATCTGGAACATCACCAATGTTACCCGTAGTGACCGCCGTTATCACTACATGACTGACACGTATGCCAAAACAGCCTCCAAAGACCCGGATGTACAAAAAGATTTTTATAACTATTTCCCTGAATGGAAACAGACCGGTAATGTAGAACAAGATATATACAACTATCTGATGAATAAGGAACTTCCGGTGGAAATGACAGACGAAGATTATGTAAACTTCATGATATGGCACAGAGGACTGGCAGTTCCTGCCGCACGGAATCTGGATGACGAAACAGTTCAGAGAGGTCACAAATTATTCCGTGAAATAGGCTGTGCTACCTGCCATCGTCCGTCATGGACTACAGGAGACGATAATTATCCCGATCCGAACGGATACTTCAAAGATGGTGACAGCCGTCTGCCACGCTATCCACACCAAACTATCTGGCCATATTCAGATATGGTTCAACACCGCCTGGAAATGAAGAACAATATCCGCACGGGATGGTGCCGTACCACTCCTCTTTGGGGACGCGGACTTTCCTTAATCTGTGCCGGACACAGCGACCGTTTGCATGACTGTCGTGCACGTAATGTCATTGAAGCCATTATGTGGCATGGAGCTTCAAATAGTGACGCACGCTGGAGCATTGACAAGTTCCGCGAACTCAGTAAAGAAGATCGTGACGCCATCGTCAAATTTATTGATGCCATTTAAGCAATGAAACAGATTGTCTCCCTCCTGAATCCTATCACCAATAATATGACAGGACATTCAGGGGGATGAGACAAATTCAAGATTCACCTTCTGGTTATCTTTCAGAAAATTATAACTACATGAAATTATTAAAACGAACTGCCTTCAGTCTGCTAGGCATATTACTTCTGATTCTTACTATAGCTACTATATTGGAAAAAATATATGGTACGGACTTTGTAAACGAGTATATCTACAGTTCCGTACCTTTTGTCATTTTATGGGGAGTAACCGCAATTACTTCCTTATTATACATCATAAAAAGCAAACTGCATCGTCAGCCTGTTATTTTTTTGCTTCATCTTTCTCTTCTCTTTATATTGGCAGGGGCATTCACCACATGGATATATGGAGAACAAGGCACTATGCGTGTCCGCCAAGGAGAACAACAGACCTCTTTCACCGATTCCAAAGGAATTTCCCACCAGCTACCTTTCAGCATCACACTAAACCAATTTGAAATTATTTATTACAAAGGAACCTTGGCTCCAATGGACTTTATCAGTCATATTTCAGTAGCAGACAAAGACTGCCACCGCCAGATACAGGGGAAGGTTTCCATGAATCATATATTTTCATACCAGCACTATCGCTTTTATCAATCAGGCTACAGTGAAGATAATGAAGGAAGCGTATTTAGTGTATCTCATGATCCTTATGGTATAGGAATCACTTATGCAGGATATACTTTATTGCTACTTTCCACCGTTTTCTTTTTCTTCAGCCCGCAAAGTCGGTTCCGCCAACTGCTGAAAAGCCCTTTACTACACAGAAGCTTGACAGTCATCTTGCTTTTATTCGCATTCAGTCTCAACAGTAATTTTCTCAAAGCAAACAGTACATCCCCCAAGGTGCTTCCGCGCGAAGTAGCCGAACATTTTGGAGATTTATATATTTTATACAACAACCGTATCTGTCCTTTACAAACCTTTGCCCGTGATTTTACAGTCAAACTTTACGGTAGTTCCTCATATAAAGGACTGACACCAGAAGAAGTACTTACCGGATGGCTGTTTTATTATGACAGTTGGAAAAATGAGCCAATTATACGAATCAAGAGTAATGAAGCCCGTAAATTACTGGAAATAGAAGGGAATTACGCCAGGCTGAAAGACTATATCAGTACCATTAATGAATACAAGCTGGAAAAAATGATGAACCATATCCGTTCAGGAGAACAGGTGACTGACAAACGAGGCATAGAAGAAGCTGATGAGAAATTCAATATCATCAATTTAGTATGTACCGGTGCCATGATGAAAATATTCCCTTGTCGCAATATAGCCGGAAAGACATTGGAATGGTATTCGCAAAGCGACCAATTACCTCAAGATATGGATAATGACAAATGGGTATTCATTCGTAAATCTATGAGTTATGTAAACGAAATGATTGTGATGAAAAAGTACAATGATGCCTGCCTGTTATTAGAAAAAATCAAGAAATACCAGCAGAAAGAGTGTGACGGACTGCTTCCTGCAGATAATAAATTCAAGGCTGAGAAAATATATAATCAATTTGATTATAGCAAATCTGTCGCCATGGCATGTATTTGCATCGGCCTGATATGTTTTATCTATTATTGCCATTGCATGGCATCGCAAAAGAGAACAAGCCGGAAGGCAATCATAATATTGAATATTTTGCTATGGATTGTTTTTACCTATTTGTCGGCTGCTATCTGCCTGCGTGGTTATGTGAGCAATCATCTGCCATTGTCCAACGGCTTCGAAACCATGCAGTTCATGGCATGGTGTACGCTATTGCTCACTTTTCTGCTACAACGTAAATTCGCAATGTTGCTCCCTTTCGGTTTCCTGCTTTGCGGACTTACGCTGATGGTATCCATGCTGGGAGAATCAAACCCACAAATCACACAACTGATGCCGGTTCTGCAATCTCCATTATTGAGTATCCACGTAGTAGTTATCATGATCGCTTATTCGCTGCTGGCATTTATCATGCTGAATGGTGTAACAGCGGTCATACTCCACCAATCACAGAAAGAATGCAAAGAACAAATAGAACGATTGCAGATAATAAGCCAAATAATTCTTTATCCGGCAATTTTCTTACTCGCTATCGGTATTTTCATTGGTGCTGTATGGGCAAACGTATCATGGGGACGCTATTGGGGATGGGATCCTAAAGAAGTATGGGCCTTAATCACCA
This sequence comes from uncultured Bacteroides sp., assembly GCA_959606905.1. Next base: position 7,069 of record CAUHML010000151.1, read on the forward strand.
TGCTGGTATATGCCTTGGCACTGCATCCGAGATCACTGCCATGGTTTCATCGCACCATGTTTTTTCATGTTTTCTGTATAACTGCTTTTATAACAGTACTGATTACTTACTTCGGAGTGAATTTTCTGTTAGGAGGAATGCATAGCTACGCAAACGGATAGCCCTCATCCATCAATGAAAAGCTATCCTTTCCGAAACAAATAGAAACCAACTTAGACAAAGAACCTGAAACACTATAAAAAAAGGAAATTACCCCATAAAAGAAGCACTCCCCGCGAATCACTTCGCAGGGAGACTACTAACTAATAACTAACTTGTGGTTTACGTAATTTTTATATGACTTATTTACAATGCAAAGATAAGGTTTGCCATCTGTCTGTGCAATCGCATGATATAGGTATTCTGGACAGTCAGACATCCCTATTTATAGCTATAATAAACGAAAGTAGAAAAGGTATCTATCAAAATCATTATTTGTAGGTATTGTCTGAGATTATTAAATGTTGCAATTTTGCCAAAAAGAATTTATCTTATTATACCGTAACCATTGATGTGGAGTTCTCTCTATTATTATTTCTCTGTAATGTTAGTCACAAAAGAGAGACTATAAAACCTTGTTCCAGGGAAGCATACCTTCGGAACAACAAAAAGTCCGGACTTGGGAAAGCCCGGACCTTTATTTTATATCCATCAATACAAGATATTAATACACCTCTAC
>CAUHML010000152.1 GCA_959606905.1 uncultured Bacteroides sp.
GTAAATTGTCCTTGTTGACCGCCATTACCAGATTGTCCGATTTTGGAAGGTAAAGCTACCAGACAGACATCTCTCAACTCACTTTCGATAAAATCAAACATAACCTGTGGAGATACCTGCTTCCGGTTTTCCGGCTGTTCATTGACCGCTTGGTCAGAAGTCGTAGTTAAGATACAATTACGGTAACTATTAAGCAGGCGAAGATAACAATAAGCTCTCATACAACGTAGTTGCGCTTTAAAACTATCAAACTCACTGTCACTTAAATTAAATTTAGAAGGATTCAATTGAGACAAATCATCCAACACCAGATTGCATTGACCGATACCGCCATACATGCCTTCCCACTCGTTTGTCCAGTCTTCCTGATTAATGTCATCGTATTGATGATAATGATATTTTTCCCATTTACCGCCATCATACCACCAAGTTCCCCGAGTAGGCGTTATCAACTGATCCCCTGTCAGTTCTTCGTGTTCATGACGTCTGACAATGGATTCATAGATATGCTCAAACGGACGAAAAACAGCGTTGATAACATCCTGTTTGGTATTATAATAGTTTTGAGACATGACTTGATCATACACCGTTTCCGACAGATCTGTACAGGATGGCAAACTAATGACTGTGCCTGCCATTATCCCTAATCCTATGATATATTTTGTTATTTTCATAATCGTCTTTTATTAGAAACTTACTTGTAATCCTAAAATAAACTGAAAAGCAGACGGATAATAGTTATATCCTCCTCCGAAAGTACCCGGTGTCAGTCCGTTCACTTCGTAGGTAGAAGGATCTACACCGGTAAACTTCGTAAACGTATAAAGATTGTTGGCCGTACCGAACAAACGTATCTTTTCAATATATTTCTTATTCAGGTTCATGGTATATCCTAAAGTGACGTTGTCTATCTTCAGATAATCACCCGGTTCAATGAAGTAGTCGGTAATCACATTCTTACCTGTCGTGATATGTGCATTCTTCGAATAAGCGGTCGTCAACTGGTTGGTAGTCATGCTCTGCAATCCGAAATAGAAATCATGCACGTTGAATATGTCAAACCCGGCAGCACCACGGAGGGCAACAGACAAATCAAAGTTCTTATAAGTGAAGTTATGCGTCATAGAGCCGGTGAATTTCGGCAAACCGTTTCCGGTCACAGACTTATCCTCTTCCGTACCTTGGGCTACAGGAATCACATTCCCCTTTTTATCATAAATCAGCCAGTCACCTTTTTTATCCACTCCTGCATAACGATATGTAAAGTAGTTACCAATACGTTCCCCCTCTTCAATCCGCTGCAAATATCCCGGATTATTCGGATTCGCCATGCTACAGGTAGAGTAATATTTTTGTCCTTTATATATATCGTTGGAAAAACTGACAAACTTATTGTTATTAGTAGCCCCCACTAATGTGAAACTATAAGTGAAATCCTTTGTCCGGACAGCATTTACTGTAACATCAAGTTCGAAACCGGTATTACGCAATGTACCTACATTGGTATAGATGGTGGAGAACAAGTTAGGTGGTACCGGTACAGAATAATCTCCGAGCAAATCACTTTGTTTACGATGGAAATAGTTAAATGAACCGGTCACTTTGTGTGAGAAGAGTGAGAAGTCCAAACCCACATTCTGATTATGTCCCTTCTCCCAGCGCAATTCCGAGTTCGTATTTTTGCTCGGTCCCCATACATGAAAACGGTTACCATTGTATTGATACCAACCGAAAGCCCGGTAAGTAGCCAGAGAATTATAATTTCCTATTTCCTGATTACCTGTCACCCCATAGTCATAACGTACTTTCAAGTCATCAATCCATGAAAGTCCTTTCATAAACTTCTCATCCGAGATACGCCAACCGACAGATACAGCCGGGAAATTACCCCATTTATGATTCTCGCCAAAGCGGGAAGACCCTTCGTGGCGTAAAGAGAAAGTAAACAGGTAGCGCTCTTTCCAATCATAATTAACACGTCCGAAGAAGCTGATTAACTTATGGTCATTCTTATAGGAGCCCATCATTGTTTTTCCATCTTTTGCCGCTTCCAGCCCGGAACCCAGATTATTATACGTCAATCCATCCGAAGAGAAATTCCAGTTTTCAGCAGACATTCCGGAATTTACACCATAATTATAGCTATACCCCACCATTGCACGGATCTGATGATTCTTGATACGTGTAGAGAAATTTGTTACCCATTCCAGATTGTTAGTCGTACTTTTGTCGAAGTCACGGCTGGCTTTTCCGGTGACACCATCATTTACGTTAGAACCATAAGTAGACGGTGTAAACCATCCGTTAAATTTATCAACTTGATATTGAGAAATAGTGACCTGCGACTTCAATACCATGTCCGGATTCTTCGGATTAAACAGAGGCAGCAGATTAACGGCAGCCGTAGCATTCCATTCCAGCAACTTAATTTCCGTACCATTCTCTTCTTCATTCAATTGCTCTACGATATTAGAACCTTCCGTTCCACTGGGAAAACGATAGTACCCATTAGCCGATTCCGAATCATAAATAGGCATTGTCGGATTGTTTTTAATAGCATTGCTATATACATTGGCTGATTTGTTCCGGTCGATAACACGAGGAGTTATATTAGCAGAAAACGTGAATAGCCCGTCTTTGGTTGTATGGTTAATATTGGCACGTGCTCCATATTCACGACGGTCGGAACGCAAATCAATACCACGGGCATTACGATAGTCGGCGGTCACCCGATAGTTGGTTCTCGCATTACCGCCGGAAAATGTCAATGTATGCATGTGAGTCACCCCCAATTGAGTAACGGCATCAAACCAGTCTGAATCAGCTCCCATATCGGAAAGCGGATTAGACACTGTGCGATAAGCACGGTATTCTTCCGCATTCATGATGTCGAGTTCTTTTTTAGCTTTATTAAAAGTAACGGAAGTACTATAGGTTGTATGAACCTGTCCATCTTTGGTCCCTTTCTTTAGATTAATCAGGATAACCCCGTTACTACCCCGCGTACCATAGATCGCAGAAGCAGCACCGTCTTTCAATACATCAATCGATTCAATATCGGCAGGGTTAATATTCGTCATATCACCTCCCGGCACTCCGTCTACCACAATTAACGGTCCTAAACCTGCATTACGGGAAGAGACACCACGAATCTGAATACTTCCTTGATTGTTCGGATCGGCCAGAGCTGTGTTAGAAACCGAAACGCTGGAAACTTTCCCCTGCAAAAGCATGGAGGCATCGAGGCTGGATATCTGATTCAGATCTTTCGCACCTATATGCGAAATAGCCGAAGTCATTTCTTTCCGTTTCATCGTACCGTAACCCACCACTACCACTTCATTCAAAGCGGTCGATTCTTCTTTCAATACGATCTTCAATAACTGGCCGTTTTTAACAGCCACTTCTTGTGTTTCATAACCGATATAAGACACTTTCAGGTGTCCATTCTTAGGTACGTTCACCAGAAATTTACCGTCTATATCTGTAATAGTACCCTGCTTCGATTCTACGACTACTACGGAAGCGCCAATAACTGGTTCGCCCTTTTCGTCCGTCACCGTACCTGACACCTTACTTTCCTGCTGAACTTCCAAAGAAGCTCCCTTTACCTGTATACCGGAAAACAGTATCAGCAGTATACCTAACAGACAGGTACACGTTTTGAAATGAATATTCTTCATAAATAAATGATTTTATGTTAGATGATAAAGTTAACGCAATCCTCTTGCTTGTAAAGCGGAGATTAATACTTCCGGTGCATCTGTCTGTATCATACGTACTTCAGGATAAATCTGAAGAAGCTCATCCAGATAAGTCGTATTTATATCATATTCAGGTATCAATCCGGATAATACATGAAGCATATTGACTGTAGGAATCATTCCCTCACTGACGGCAGTTCCTATAGGAGTACTTTGTCCGTCGGGAGCATAAGAATATTGCACGAAGTAATTGCCCGGAAGCCCAACCAGAGGTTTGTAAGCGCTTTGTGCCCATGTGTACACGTGTGCCTTTTTAGAAATAGACAACACTTCTTCTGCTTTCTGGCTACTGTTACAATAGAAAAAAACTTGTTCCATCATATCCAGTTCCTTGACAACATTCATCACCTCTTGGGTAGAGGCTGTGCGTGGAGAATAGTCCAGATTGAAATATATTTTTCCACGCCCTGCTTTCAGAAACTCTTCCAATGTGGGCATCTTCTCATCGGTCACCCTTCCATTCCGGTCCAACAGATTATATTGCTGAATTTCAGCATAAGTCATTTTCGTAATATCCCCTGTGCCGTTAGTCGTAGCATTGATTGTCTGGTCATGGCACACCATAACTACTCCATCGCTTGTGAGATGAGTGTCACATTCAATCACATCCGCTCCTGCATTGATGGCAGCTTCTACAGCAGATACCGAATTTTCGGGAATAGTCTTGTCTGTTGTATGAGAGCGATGCGTCATAGCCCATACCATTTTGTTATCTGCATCCCTGAATTGCTTCATGGCTTCTGTCAGTGCCAATAAGTCGTAAATACGGATCCTTTTCTGTACTGCATGCTCACCCGCTGTCACTAACATCGTGTAGTCACCACTTTGTGTATAAGCATGAGTGATAGGCGTAGCTGCTTTCCCTTCCTTGACTGTTCCGTCACCAAAGTCGACAGTAACGTCAGTATTACTGTCGATATTGTTAAACACCACTTCCACTACCTCTTTCAGCATAGCACGGGTGCTCGTTTGCAGATAAGGATTCTTTTTTACGGGATCATCATCTGAACATGCCATAAAACTAATTCCGCATAAAACAATTAAACTGTATGCATATTTTATAGCCAGTAATTTTAAAATTCTTCTCTTTATAAGAAGAAAGGACAATAGATTTTCATTTCTCATTGCGCGTTTTACATTAGTTGATTTATTTAATAGATTACGTTGCAAACATAAGTAATACGCACTAAAAAAAAGGAAAAAAAACATTCAATAAAAGATGAGAATTTTTCTTTTCGTGAAAAAGAAGACCATTTGAATAAGAAAAGAAAGAAACGGGCTCTTTTTGAATAAAACGGGCGTATTGCAAAAAGTACGCCCCCTATTTTCATTTGCGTTCAGGAGTGCCTGACGGTTTGCGAAGCGGGAATCCTTCTTTCTGCGGAATTCCTAAAACAGGGATTCCTTCCTTATCCCACTCTATTTTCTGCATACGCGGCGTCCGGCTATCCAAAACAAGCATATCATACAAACTCTTGCGGGCGTGATAAAGCATATACCATTCCTTACCGTCAGGTGAAGGAATAAAACAGATACTACCGGGTCCATATACATGATTTTCCGGTGCTTGCTTAAACACAGGCTCCGGTGCCTTTTTCCAAGAAGCCGGATTCAGCAGATCGCTGTCAGTATCGGCAGTCAGCAGTCCTACACAGTAGTAAGGAGTCCAATTACCACTTGCCGAATAATAAATCAATAACTTATCTTTCTTCAAAGAATAGAAGAATTGCGGTGCTTCATTGACACGAATCGGATAGGCAGTTTTATTACCATCTATACTGATCCACTGACATTCCCATTCATATTCTGGTTCGGAAATCAAAATACGGTCAGAAGCCAGTGTCCATGGGTTCTCCATTTCGGCAATATAAATACATTGATTTTCCTGATAAACTCTACGTTTCTGCCATCCACACCAGATTAAATAACGCTTTCCTCCATGTTCAAAAGTACTGGCATGAATTGCCCAATTATTATCTTCATCAGTTGATATTCTTCCCTTCATGACAAATTCCCCTTTCATCGGGTCAGCAGACTCATTCTCAAGCACATAAATCTGACGATTATCAATATTTCCATCATCCGCACAACAATAAATATACCATTTATTATTAATGTAATGTATTTCAGGTCCCCAAAGATGAAATGCGTTTGACGAATTTTGAGGTACCCACACATCTTTCTGGGATGCTTCCGCCAACCGGGTTATATCATCTGTTGCCCATAAAGTGATGCGGTCGCTCATACTTTGGGTATAATAATATATTCCGTTATGGAATACCGCCCATGGGTCTCCTCCTCTTGACAAAAGCGGATTCGTATAAACAGGTACGGAATCGAGGTCTACCCGCTCATGTGTTTTTTTATTCTGACCGGATGAGCAACCCACTAAAAGAATAAGGAGAAAATACAATAAAATTCGCATAGTAATACTTATAATATATATAAATAATAGCCTGTTAAATGACCAATTAAGAAATTCAAGACAGATACAACGAAAATGGGACGGCAATATATAACAAAAGTGTTGAACCTGCAAACAAAGAAAGTGAAAAAACAAATCAAAACAGCCCTTTACAAGCAGCAATATATGAAATAATTATTTTTCCGGCAATTTGGTTGATTCTCGCTATTTATTGGCAAATAATCAACCTTTATTTCATTGATTTTTCATCATTTTTGTGGCATAACTTTAATATTTATAGACATGAATTCCAAAATAGTATTCTTTTTCATGATTATGTGTTGCTGTTCAGTAACCTTATTTGCTCAAACAAATACGGGCAAAAAACAGACAAGTACTAATCCGGTTTTTGACGGTTGGTATGCAGATCCCGAAGGAGTCGTTTTCGGTGATAAATACTGGATTTATCCGACTTATTCAGCTCCTTTCGAACAACAATTGTACATGGATGCCTTTTCTTCCCCAGATTTGGTACACTGGAGAAAACACCCGAAAGTCCTTTCTGTCGAAAATATCAGCTGGTTAAGGAATGCTTTATGGGCACCTGCCGTGATAGAAGCAAATGGGAAATATTATTTCTATTTTGGAGCAAACAACATATATCATGAGAGTGAAGTGGGAGGTATAGGTGTGGCTGTAGCCGATCGTCCGGAAGGTCCTTTCAAGGATGCGCTCGGAAAGCCGCTGATTGGCAAGATCGTGAACGGAGCGCAACCTATTGACCAGTTTGTTTTCAAGGACGATGACGGTCAGTATTATATGTATTACGGCGGTTGGGGACATTGCAATATGGTGAAGATGGGATCTGATCTAATCAGTATCGTACCTTTTGAAGACGGAACAACTTATAAAGAAGTGACTCCGGAAAATTATATAGAAGGACCTTTTATGCTTAAACACAATGGCAAATATTATTTCATGTGGTCAGAAGGCGACTGGACAGGCCCCGATTATTGTGTAGCGTATGCCATTGCGGATTCGCCTTTTGGTCCGTTCAAAAGAGTCGGAAAGATTCTGGAGCAGGACACTAAAATAGCTAATGGTGCCGGACATCATTCCATTATCAAAGGTCCGGGAAAGGATGAATGGTATATTGTCTATCATCGCCGCCCTTTGGGTGAAACCGATGGGAACTACCGCATTACTTGCATTGACCGAATGTATTTTAATAAAAACGGTACTATCAAACCTGTAAAAATGACCTCCGGCGGAATAAAAGCCAGCCCATTGCGCTAACCAGTTATTTATTATAGCGATGAAACTTAAAATAATATCCATGAAAAAGTCCTTATTAGTCTTAGCTTTATTGTTTTCATTGGTATCCTTTGCTCAATCTCCGGCCGATAAATCTTTTCCTCCGGAAGAGTTGTTTGCTCTAGGATCTTACTATTACCCCGAGCAATGGGATTCCTCCCAATGGGAACGTGATTTGAAGAAAATGTCGGAGATGGGAATCAAGTTCACCCATTTTGCGGAGTTCGCTTGGGCCATGATGGAGCCGGAAGAAG
>CAUHML010000153.1 GCA_959606905.1 uncultured Bacteroides sp.
TATAATCAAGGAAGTGGAGATTTGAGTTGGACTGCAAAGTCTTCGGACGATTGGATTATAGTGTCTCAAAAAGCTGGGCAAACTCCGACAGAGGACCGAATCAGGGTATCTGTTGATTGGGAGAAAGTTCCGGTTGGAGAGAGTATTAAAGGTGCTGTGGAGTTTAGTTCTAATGATCAAAAAGAATGTGTATTGGTTTCTGTTTTTAATCCGGCGTCTCCTGTGCGTGATGAGATGCAAGGAGTATATATGGAAGAGAATGGGTATGTCTCTATTCCGGCTGCAGGGTTTCATCGTAAGTTTGAGAGTAATGACATAAAAATGAATATTCTTCCCGGGGTTGGGGTTGAAGGGCATGCTTTGCAATTAGGGAATCCTATATCTCCCTTACAGATGTATCGTGCTGGTGATGTACCTAGAGTGGAATATGATTTTTATACGTTTAATGCCGGGATTTATGATGTGTATACCTATGTTCTACCTACATTCCCTTTGCACGCAGAGCGAGACTATAAATTGCCGGAACATACTAATTCGGACACAAAGTATAGTGTCCGTATAGATGATGGTTCTATTTCTACTCCTTCTACTTCTGCTATTGAGTATTCTCAAGTTTGGTATGATAGTGTACTGAAGAATTGTAGAGTGAATAAATCTACTTTGTATGTGAAGAAGCCGGGCAAACACACCCTACAGATACGTTGTGGTGATCCCGGGGTCGTCATTCAGAAAATAGTCATCGACATGGGAGGATTAAAACGTTCATACCTTGGACCTGAAAGTACAAAATGTAATTAGTCTAATTGATTGGAGAACCAGATGGCTTTGCCATGGGTTCTCCGGCTTTATCCGGTATTCCCAGTATAGGCATCCCATCTTTGTCCCACTCTATTTTCTGCAAGCGGGGAGTACGTGAATCCATTGCACCCGGAGCATCATTTGGTATCTGACGGGCATGATAAAGCATATAACATTCCTTTCCATCCGGTGAAGAGACGAAAGAACTGCCGCCGGGGCCAAAAACTTCATTCTCCGGTTTCTGCTGAAATACGGGTGTCGGATGTTTCTTCCAGGAAGCAGGGTCCAACAGGTTGGCATTGGCGTCTGCTGTTAGCAATCCTACACAATAATAGGGAGTCCAGCTACCGCTGGCGGAATAAAAAATGCATACTTTATCTTTATTCTTCGGCTGGAAGAAATGAGGTGCTTCGTTCACATGGATCGGATAGGCTGTTTTGCTGCCATCGGGATTCACCCATTGACACTCCCATTCATATTCAGGTTTGGAAATCAGAACTCTGTCGGAAGAAAGAGTCCACGGATTTTCCATCGAAGCGATGTAAATACATTGTGTCTCGCTGTCAATTCTTCGTTTTTGCCATCCGCACCAAATCATGTAACGCTGTCCGTTGTGTTCGAAAGTACTCGCATGAATTGCCCAGTTGTTATCTTTGTCGGTCGGTATGCGCCCTTTCATGACAAACTTACCCTCTGTAGGAATATCAGCCTCGTTTTCAATCACATAAATCTGGTGATTGTCCATATTACCATCGTCTGCTGCGAAGTAAATATACCATTTGTTGTTGATGCGATGCATTTCGGGAGCCCATAAGTGATGGGAATTGCTTGGATCGGTTGGTATCCATACAGGCTTTTTAAGACTATCGTTCAAGTTTGTAATATCACTGGTTTCCCAAAGCACGATTCTGCTTTCAGCGCCTTGTGTATAATAATATTTCCCTTCATGAAAAACGGCCCATGGTTCTGCTCCTCTTTCACGTAGCGGATTTGTATAAGTAGCTCCTGTTACGGCTTCCTTTTCCGGCTCTGTTTTCTTCTTGGGTTGACAGGATGCACAAATAATGACTAAAAGTACGGCTAGTAATAACAATCTGCTTTTCATGGTATTTTTCATTTAATAATGACACTGCAAAGAAAGCACAAAATCCTGATAAATCATCTTTTTTTTGCAGATTGGTTAGTATTTATCCTTAATTGGTTGGTATTTATTGAATTTCTAGTTGTTTTTTCTCATCTTTGTAGCACGAACTTTAAAATTGATATTGTATGAAACTGAAGCACCTTATTCTTCTTAGTATTATTTGCTGTTCCCAGTCTGTATTTGGACAAAAAGCCAATCAACAACCGAAGACGAGTGGCAATCCTGTATTCCCGGGATGGTATGCTGATCCGGAAGGAGTTGTATTTGGAGATGAATACTGGATTTATCCTACGTATTCGGCGCCTTATGACGAACAGACTTTCATGGATGCCTTCTCATCTAAAGACCTGGTGAACTGGACAAAGCACCCGAAAGTGTTATCAAAAGAGAATATTAGTTGGTTTAAACGTGCTTTGTGGGCACCTGCCGTGATTCATGCGAATGATAAATATTATATATTCTTCGGTGCGAATGATATCCAAAGCAATAATGAACTGGGCGGTATTGGTGTAGCTGTGGCCGACAATCCTGCCGGACCATTTAAAGATGCGTTAGGCAAACCTCTGATTGATAAATTTGTAAATGGTGCGCAACCGATCGATCAGTTTGTTTACAAAGATGATGACGGACAATATTATATGTATTATGGTGGCTGGGGACATTGTAATATGGTGAAACTGGCCCCGGACTTGTTGAGTATTGTACCGTTTGAAGATGGTACCCTTTATAAGGAAGTAACCCCCGAAAAATATGTAGAGGGGCCTTTTATGTTGAAACGTAACGGAAAATACTATTTTATGTGGTCAGAAGGCGGTTGGACCGGACCGGATTATTGTGTTGCTTATGCCATTGCCGACTCACCGTTCGGACCCTTCAAGAGAGAAGCAAAAATATTACAGAGAGATCCCAATATTGGAACAGGTGCCGGTCATCATTCAGTTGTAAAAGGGCCGGGAGAGGATGAATGGTACATCATTTATCATCGCCATCCATTGGGTGAAACGGATGGAAACGCTCGTGTGACCTGCGTTGACCGTATGTACTTTGATAAAGATGGAAAAATAAAACCCATAAAGATGACTTTCGAGGGAGTAAAGGCAAGCCCATTGAAGTAAAATCTGAAAAGTTCAGCCCATCCATAATTAATATTTTAATAAAGATGGGCTTTTTTTGATTTATTGTTTTATTTTTGTCCTTGTAAATCAAACATACTTATTATAATGAACCCAGATATACACACTCTTTCCGACTCCCTTTTGTGGAAAAGGTTTCTCGAGGGAGATTCGAGTGCGTATACCCAAATCTATAATCGAACGGTGCAAGATCTGTTTCGATTCGGACTATTATATACTTCAGACAAAGAATTAATTAAAGATTGCATACATGATGTGTTTGTGAAAATCCACATGAATCGTGCAAAGTTAGCCCCAACAGATAATATTGCAGCTTATTTGACGGTAGCGTTGAAAAACACTCTTTTTAATGCGCTAAAAAAGACAACAGATTCTCTTTCGTTTGATGAAATAGGTGAGAGAGAAGAGACGGTTGACGAATCCCCCTCCACTCCGGAAACTATATATATTAATAATGAACAGGAAAAACAAGTTCAGGCAACCGTACATACTATGATGTCTGTATTGACGGACAGACAGCGTGAAATTATTTATTATCGATATATCAAAGAGATGAGTATTGATGAAATAAGTAAGGTGACAGACATGAATAATCAATCTGTTTCTAATTCTATTCAACGGGCTTTGGGACGTATCCGGGACTTATTTAAGAGAAAATAAGAGAGAATAATCAACCTATTTTTCCTGCCAATCAAAAAAAAGTGGAAAAAACTTCGGAAAAGGTGAGTATAAAATGAAAGTACAACTGTTATTCATACGTAAAGACAATGAAAATGATGAACTCTGAACAAAAACATACAGATTTTTCCCTATATACTTTTGAAGAATTCCTTCAGAATGATTTCTTTATTTCTTCCATGAATCATCCTACGGAAGAAACACAGAAGTTCTGGGATGAATTTGAACAGATGAATCCTTCTAATATAGATGAATATATAGCAGCAAAAAGCTATTTGGAGGTTTTTTCAAAAGAGAAAGCAGAAGTACTTTCAAACGAGGAAACGGATGATTTATGGACTCGTATACAGGCAACCAATATAAATAAGGAGAAGGCGAAACGTAAGAACTATTTCTTAATAGGATTGAGCTCGGCGGCCAGTGTTGCTATTCTTGTGGGATGTTTCTTCTTATTAAAGAGTTATTCTTCGGTGCTGGATCCGGATATTGCCACCTTTGCAGTGAATACCAAAGCTGATTTGCCTCTGACGGAAGAAACACTGTTGATTTTGGCGGAAGATAACGTAGTGAGCCTGAAAGAAAAAGAAACGGAGATTACGTATGATTCCGTAGAAATCAAAACAAATCAGGAAAGTATACAAAAGGAAAAATCGGCAGCTTACAATCAATTGGTCATTCCGCGTGGAAAGCGATCGGTATTGACGTTTGCCGATGGATCTAAAGTCTGGGTGAATGCCGGCACGAGAGTGATTTATCCGGTAGAGTTTGAAAAAGATAAACGTGAAATCTATGTGGACGGAGAAATCTACATAGAAGTAGCCAGAGATGAAAACCGCCCTTTCTATGTGCGGACCAAAGATATGAATGTCAGGGTGCTTGGTACTAAATTTAATGTAACGGCGTATGAGTCGGAAGCAATTAGAAGTGTAGTGCTGGCGCAAGGATGTGTTCAGGTAGAGACAGCCCGGACTCCGAAAGCGATTTTGGCTCCTAATCAGATGTTCAGTTCTGCCGATGGAAAGGAAAATATATCACAAGTAGATGTAGAACAGGCAATATCGTGGATAAATGGACTCTATTGTTTCCAAAGTGCCGATTTGGGAATAGTCTTGCAACGCCTGTCTACCTATTATGGTGTGAATGTAGAATTTGACCCAGCGCTAAGTAAAATAAAATGTTCCGGAAAAATCGATTTGAAAGACAACTTTGAAACAGTTATTAATGGATTAACCTTTGTTGCACCAATTTCTTATGCCTATGATGAACAATATAAAACGTATCGAGTAGTAAAGAAATAGATATAAAAAAATAAGATAATAAACTAATCTAACTCCCGTATTTTATGGTAATTATTGAAGAGAGTGGATGATACGAACTATCATCCAGATGGGACTTGTGTGCCTATGAATGTTTATATACAGAAAATAATATTATGAGAAATTTTTAACATGTTTAATATGAAAAATGCAATTAGAGAACGAAAGAGTAAGGTTCTCGGGCTATTCCTGTGCTTTTTACTTCTCGGAATAGACTACTCTTTCGCAAGTTACAACAATTATTCTCAATTAAAGACCCTTTCGGTCAGCATGAGTAACTCGACATTGAGAGAAGTGCTTAAAACAATAGAGAAAAGTAGTCAATTTGTTTTCTTCTATTTAGATGACGCTGTCAACTTAGAACGTAAGGTATCTATCGACAGTAAGAATAAGAATATAGAAGAAATCCTTTCTGAACTTTTCGAAGGTACTTCGTGTACTTATCGGATCTCTGACAGGCAAATATTTATTTCCGGAAAAGCCCCTGCTTCAACCGAACAGCAACAGAATAAGCGGAAAATATCCGGACGTGTCACTGATATAAAAGGAGAGCCTCTTATTGGGGTGAACGTTACTGTGGATGGAGATGCAAACGGTTCAATTACGAATATGGATGGTTTGTATGAGATATTTGTAACCAAGAAGAGCGTAGTGCTTAAATTTACCTATATCGGGTTTAAAACTTCTGAAATACGAACCAATGCTTCGACCAACATTTATGATGTCACCTTGGAAGAACAGGTGAACGAATTGGAAGAGACTGTTATTGTGGGTTATGGTACCCAGCGTAAAATAAGTAATATCGGTGCACAGTCTTCCATGAAGATGGAAGATATTAAGACGCCTTCTGCCAGTTTAACAACTACATTGGCAGGTCGTTTGGCGGGTGTTGTGGCCGTACAACGTACAGGAGAACCGGGAAAAGATGCTGCTGATATCTGGATTCGTGGTATTTCCACTCCCAACACTTCTTCTCCGCTGGTATTGGTGGATGGAGTGGAACGTTCGTTCAATGACATCGATCCGGAAGATATTGAATCGTTGACAACGCTGAAAGATGCATCAGCAACAGCTGTGTATGGTGTACGTGGTGCCAATGGCGTAATTTTGATTAAAACCAAACCGGGAAAGGTAGGAAAACCGACAGTGAGCGCGGATTATTATGAATCGTTTACCCGTTTTACGAAGATGGTCGATTTGGCAGACGGTATCACTTATATGAATGCAGCCAACGAGGCAATGCGTAATGACGGTATTGCTACGAAATATACAGAAGATCAAATACGTAACACGATTGCCGGCAAGGATCCTTATCTATACCCGAATGTGGATTGGTTGAAAGAAATCTTTAATGATTGGGGACATAATCGTCGTGTGAATGTAAATGTACGCGGTGGTAGCGAGAAAGTCGCTTATTATGCATCAGTCAGCTATTTTAATGAGACAGGTATGACGGTGACTGATAAGAATATCAACACCTATGACTCCAAAATGAAATATAGCCGTTATAACTTTACTACCAATTTGAATATCGATGTAACTCCTACTACTAAGGTCGAGATCGGTGCGCAAGGTTATCTGGGAGAAGGAAATTATCCGGCCATCTCTTCTGCCGATTTGTATAATGCGGCAATGTCTATCTCACCGGTTGAATATCCGAAGATGTTCTTTGTTAACGGAGAAGCCTATGTACCGGGAACTTCAACCAATAACAACTTTAACAACCCTTATTCGCAGGCTACACGTCGTGGCTATGACAACCTGACGAAAAATCAGATTTACTCTAATTTGCGCGTCACACAGAATTTGGATATGCTCACGAAAGGACTGAAACTGACTGCTATGTATGCATTCGACGTATACAATGAGATACATGTACATCAGGACCGTGCGGAGTCTACCTACAACTTCCTGGACACTAGTGTTCCTTACGATATGAATGGGCAGCCTATTTTGCAACGTATTTATGAAGGAAGTAACGTGTTAAGCTATAAACAGGAAACGAGTGGCAACAAAAAGACTTATTTGGAGGCTTCCTTGAATTATGACCGGACATTCAACGACGATCATCGTGTTAGTGCGTTATTCCTGTTCAATCAGCAATCCAAACTATTATATCCGAAAGGGACATTGGAAGATGCGATTCCGTATCGTATGATGGGTATTGCCGGTCGTGCCACTTATTCATGGAAAGACCGTTACTTCGCAGAGTTCAACATCGGTTATAACGGTGCCGAGAATTTTTCGCCCAAACATCGTTTCGGAACTTTCCCTGCATTTGGTGTAGGATGGGTTGTTTCAAATGAGAAATTCTGGCAACCTCTGTCGAAGGCAGTTTCTTTCTTGAAGATACGTTATACGGATGGTAAAGTGGGTAATAGCGAAGTTTCCGACCGTCGTTTCATGTATCTGGATCAGATGAAAGA
>CAUHML010000154.1 GCA_959606905.1 uncultured Bacteroides sp.
TGATTAAGAAAATCGGTTATACCAAAGGAGAGTACATGTTCGAAAGTAACTCTTGCGGTGTACTTTCCGCTATTCACGAGCAGAGTCCCGATATCAACCGTGGTGTAGAACGTCAGGATCCGATGGAACAGGGTGCAGGCGACCAAGGTATGATGTTCGGTTATGCAACGAACGAAACGGAAAACTACATGCCGCTTTCTCTTGATCTGGCACACCGTATTCTGCAAGTGCTGGCCGACATCCGTCGCGAAGGCAAGGTAATGACTTACCTCCGTCCCGACGCCAAGAGTCAGGTGACTATTGAATATGACGATAACGGAACTCCTGTTCGCATTGATACAATTGTTGTTTCTACACAGCATGATGATTTTATTCAGCCGGAGAATGACTCGGAAGCCGCTCAGTTGAAAGCTGACGAAGAAATGCTGTCTATCATTCGTCGTGATGTGATTGAAATTCTGATGCCTCGCGTGATTGCTTCTATTCATCACGATAAAGTGCTGGCTCTGTTCAATGACAAGATTGTCTATCATGTTAACCCGACCGGAAAGTTTGTCATCGGTGGTCCTCACGGAGATACCGGTCTGACCGGACGTAAGATTATCGTTGATACCTACGGCGGTAAAGGTGCTCACGGTGGTGGCGCTTTCTCCGGAAAAGACCCTAGTAAGGTGGACCGTAGCGCAGCTTATGCAGCTCGTCATATCGCTAAGAATATGGTTGCAGCAGGTGTGGCAGACGAAATGCTTGTACAGGTAAGTTATGCTATCGGTGTGGCTCGTCCGATTAATATTTTTGTGGATACTTACGGCCGTTCTCATGTGAACATGACTGATGGCGAGATTGCACGCGTTATCGACCAGCTGTTCGATCTTCGTCCGAAAGCAATCGAGGAACGTCTGAAACTTCGTAACCCGATTTATCAGGAAACGGCAGCTTATGGTCACATGGGACGCGAACCACAAGTGGTAACGAAGAAGTTTTCTTCTCGTTATGAAGGTGACAAAACAGTGGAAGTGGAACTCTTTACATGGGAGAAACTCGACTACGTTGATAAGATTAAAGCAGCTTTCGGTCTGTAAGCTAGTCTGAAAGAGGGTTTATACGATAAGAGCCGCAATCTCACTTCCGTTTTATGGAATTTGGGATTGCGGCTCTTTATTTCTACTAGAAATCACTACCTTTGTTCCATTAAGAAGTAAAACAAGCCGTGAGATGAAAAAGAAATACGACTATTTTATATATTACTTTCCACTATTCGCCTTTTTGTTTATCGGTATGGGTAGTATTTTACTATCTGTTTCTCTATCCTCTTGTTCTTCTTCTGTGAAGAATCCGTTACTGCTCTGTGCCGACTCGTTAATGGAGGTAAGTCCTGATAGTGCGTTATCTATTTTGGAGTCAATTTCCTCACCACAGAAGCTGTCACGTGCTGATAGAGCGCTTTATGCATTGTTGCTTACACAGGCACGGCATAAGAATTATGTACCTTTAGATGATGATTCGCTGATAAAGGCGGCTGTCGATTATTATGGTGACAGAGATAAGAGTTTACGCGCTGCACAGGCTCATTATTATTGGGGCGCCACTTATCGGGATATGGGACGTACCTCCTTTGCGGTAGAAGAATATCTGAAAGCGATTCGACTAATGCCTGAACAAAATGAGTTCTTGGCAATGATATATGATAATTTGGCGGAATGCTATGAGGAAGAAGATTTGGATGATGTAGCAATGGAGGCTTATCGTAAAGCTTATCAGATATTGAAAGGAGGAAGTGAACAGGCGTATCCACTGCGAGGAATTGCAAACGTATATTTTTCTCAGAGTGACAGAGATAGTGCATTATGCTATTATCAAAAAGCTCTTGATTATGCGTTGGTTGTACAAGATTCCAACTTGATCGGACCACTTTATCATGATTTAGCTATGGTCTATTATGAAGAAGAAGATTACATTCAAGCCGATAAATATATATCAAAAGCTATTATAGCATTGGGGCAGGATAGGTCGGCTAATGCTTGTTTGTTGAAAGCAAAAATTATGTTTAATCTGAACGAACTTGATTCTGCCAGCTACTATTTTAGTAAAGATATAGATTTGTTTGATATTTATGGAAAAGCTGTTTGTTATGACGGAATGTATCAAGTAGCAAAGAAACGAGAGGAATGGCGAACTGCAATGGAAAATATGGATGCCTATAAAACTCTTTATGATTCAATTCAGGTGTTAACAGACAATGAAGAACTAAAGCGGCTGATGGATAAACATCAAATAGAAGAACATAAAAGGATATTATCACAGCGTACTAAAACGTTGGTTATAAGTTTAGTCTCTGTTTTTCTTTCTTTGACAATAATATGTGTCTTTTGTTTCATGTGGAATGATAGAAGGAGAAAGAAACGTTATATCGCTTTGCAGCAAGAACTCACTCAGAAACGTGTAGATACTATGCTACTTAAAGAAGAATCTTCTGCATCTAATAAAGAACATAAAATGTCAAAGTTGAGAGAACAACAATTAAAATTGTGTATATCTATGTTTCAATCCACTGATTGTTATAATAAATTAGAAACATTCGAGAAATCGACTCCTAAACAACTGTTAGCTATGCGTGGTTTGAGAGTTGATATGCGTATTGCTATTTGTGAAGCATTTGTTGACGTGATGGTGAACTTGAAAGAATGCTGTCCGTCTTTGACCAATGATGATTTGTTTTATTGCATTCTTTCCTCACTTCATTGTTCAAAGACTGTAATAATGGAGCTGATGAATACTACATCAGATGCTCTTAAGACACGTAAAAATCGTATTAAAAATAAAATGGGTACATATCTATTTGAGCAGGTGTTTAATATTGATAATCTGTAAGATATGCTAAGAATGTTATTACTTATTTTCTATATAGACAGAAGTCTGTTACCATTGTTACCGCATAAAAATCGTTTCTTTTACTCTATCTGTGTACATTTGAGGCGAAATTTTAAACCCACATTATTATGAAAACTAAATTTTTACTTCTTCTATTATTAACTATTTTGCTTCAGGTAAATACATCCTCTTTTGCACGGGAGATGAAATCTGCACGTCAAATTGAATTAAGAACTAAGACTCCAGCACAGCATCGTTCTATTCCTATTACGCCTGTTGCTTTTATTGAGGACGCATTAGTTACTATTGACTTACTTTCTACTGTCCCTACTGCAACAGTTGTTGTGAAAGATGCAGAAGGCAAAGTTGTTTATTCATCTACCGAATGGAATGTAGATAAAATTAATATTGATCTTACCAGTGAGCAAAAAGGTAAATATACTTTGGAAATACAGCTTCCTACGGAAGTATTTTCCGGAGAATTTGAACTGGAAAATTGAAACCTTAGAATCAATCTGTAACTAGAAGATTAACCTGATAATTAACTATACAAAAGCCCCACTATAATATAGTGCATTGTTAAAATGACGATCGGATACCGGCTGACAGGGGAAAGAATCGGCTAATTCTGATTGGGGGGCTTGATAACCCTTGTGAAAGGTGTGCAATAAATGTTTGTTATATTGCAGGATGCAATATTAAAATCACTCTTAATTGTTGGTCTGGAGACTGGTAGGGTGTTCGAGTAGTCTGGTGATTCGAACGATAGGCTCATTCAGCAACAATTGCGGTATATCTGTACAGGTGAAATACCTGATAATAGATGTATTCTCTGTGAGAAAGGCTCTTGGGCTTCCGAGTAAGAAGCCCAAGATTGCTTCCGGAGGTAGTGGACAAATACCAAATTTTTTCGTAATTTTGTGCCCATGATATAATAAAATCATGGAGAAACTGATGAACCAGATAAATTCCGTATGCGTATATAGCGCTTCCAGCACTAAAATAGATCCTGTTTACTTTACCGCAGCCGAGACTCTCGGGCGACTGCTTGCCGATCATCATATCCGTTTGATTAATGGTGCCGGCAGTATTGGCCTGATGCGTTCTGTGGCCGATGCGGTGTTGGCGAATGGTGGTGAGGTGACTGGTGTTATTCCTCATTTTATGGTAGAGCAGAACTGGCACCATACAGGCTTGACGGAGCTGGTTGAAGTGGAATCCATGCACGAACGCAAACAGAAAATGGCAGATTTGAGTGATGCGGTGATAGCTTTGCCGGGTGGCTGCGGAACGTTGGAAGAATTGCTTGAAATTATCACCTGGAAACAACTGGGACTCTATCTCAATCCGATTGTGATTCTGAATGTAAACGGGTTCTTTGATCCGTTACTCGAAATGCTTGAAAAAGCAATCGACGAAAACTTTATGCGCCGTCAGCACGGTGATATATGGAAAGTGGCGCAAACGCCGGAGGAAGCTGTGGAACTGCTTTATTCAACGCCTGTATGGGATATCTCCATTCGTAAATTTGCAGCTATATGACGATTGACACTCTCAGCTTCCAGCGCACTACGGATACTCTGTCGCTTTTCCAACAAGGGCAGCTCGGTGGTTCATCGCAATCGACAATAAAGGCGGATAGTGATAGCTTGCAATTGGCACAGATCCATTCTGCGCAGGAAGTCATTTCCGGCTTCGAGGGAACTCCTGTCCCCTATTCTCCTCGTACAGATGATGCCATAGCGCTAACCTTGCTGGCTTGTTTCTTCCTTTCTTCCATAGCTTTGGCACGCGGAAAGAAATTTCTTTCCCAGCAAGTAAAAGACTTTGTGCTGCATCGTGAACGGACAAGTATTTTTGATAGTTCTACAGCGGCTGACATGCGTTATCTTCTTGTGCTTGTAGTGCAGACGTGCGTATTGTCGGGGATTACTTTCTTCAACTATTTTCATGATACATCCCCTGCTTTGATGAACTCCGTATCCCCTCTTCTGCTTTTGGGGATTTATGTGGGCTCCTGTCTTGCTTACTTCTTACTGAAATGGTTGCTTTATATGTTTATAGGTTGGACATTCTTTGATAAAAACAGGACAAATATATGGCTGGAATCTTATTCTACGCTCATATATTATGCAGGATTTGCCCTTTTCCCGTTCGTACTCTTTTTAGTTTATTTCGACCTGAGTCTCACCAATTTGCTCATAATTGGAACCATAATTCTAATTTTTGCTAAAATATTGATGTTTTATAAGTGGATAAAGCTTTTTTTTCATCAATTTGGCGCACTTTTCCTATTAATTTTGTACTTTTGCGCTCTTGAAATACTGCCTTGTCTGCTACTCTATCAAGGTATGATTCAAATTAACAATATATTGCTAATAAAATTTTAGGACGTTGAAAATTAAAAAAGTACTAGTGTCGCAGCCTAAGCCTGCGTCAGAGAAATCTCCCTATTACGACATTGCAGAGAAGTATGGCGTAAAAATAGATTTCCGGCCGTTTATCAAGGTTGAAAGTCTTTCGGCGAAAGAATTTCGGCAACAGAAAATTTCGATTCTCGACCACACTGCCGTTATATTCACTTCTCGTCATGCTATCGACCATTTCTTTAATTTGTGTACTGAATTGCGTGTTGCAATTCCGGAAACTATGAAGTATTTCTGTGTGACGGAAGCAGTTGCATTGTATATTCAAAAATATGTGCAGTACCGTAAGCGTAAAATCTTCTTTGGTGCAACGGGAAAGATTGAGGACCTCGTGCCTTCTATCGTAAAGCATAAAACAGAGAAATACCTTGTCCCAATGTCGGACGTACATAATGACGACGTAAAAACACTGCTTGACAAGAACGGCATACAGCATACCGAAGCTGTGATGTATCGCACGGTAAGCAATGACTTTACACCCGACGAAGAATTCGATTATGACATGTTGGTGTTCTTCAGCCCTGCCGGAGTAACTTCTTTGAAGAAGAACTTCCCTGATTTTGACCAGAAAGAAATCAAGATCGGTACGTTCGGTTCTACTACCGCACAGGCTGTACGCGATGCAGGACTCCGTCTGGATCTCGAAGCCCCTACGGTGCAAGCTCCGTCTATGACTGCCGCACTTGACATGTTTATCAAGGAAAACAATAAATAAACAGAGTGGGTATATATACTTTGTGCAAAGCCGAAAGGCTGAATAGTAAAATTCTGATCGGAAAGATGTTTGAAGGCGGTGTTTCGAAGTCGTTTTCCATCTTTCCGATACGCGTTGTATATATGCCTGTCGAACAAGGCGAGGCTCCGGCTTCCATATTGATCAGTGTATCGAAACGCCGCTTCAAGAGGGCGGTGAAGCGCAACCGGGTGAAACGGCAGATACGCGAAGCCTACCGGAAGAATAAATATCTGTTGGTAGACGAGTTGCAACGCCGGGAAAAGCGTTTGGCTATTGCCTTTATCTATCTGTCGGACGAGCTTACTGCTACTGCCGAGCTGGAAGAAAAAATGAAAATAGCGCTTTCGCGTATCTCCGAAAAACTATCCTTATGAAAGCCCATAGCTCCCGGATGTCTGGCATCCGGATGTCCGTCAAAGGATTTTTGAGGAGGGTGTTCTCATTCCTGCTCCTGCTTCCTATCTATTTTTATCGGATTTGCATATCCCCACTTACTCCTCCCTCCTGCCGGTTCACGCCGACTTGCTCGGCATACGCGGTCGAAGCGATAAAGAAACATGGTCCTATTAAGGGTTTTTATCTGGCTGTGAGGCGTATCTTACGGTGTCACCCTTGGGGTGGTTCCGGCTATGATCCTGTACCTTAAACTCCAAAATGTGGAAAATGAAAAGGAATACAAATAATATTCTGGATATTCATACCCATAAAGCAGAACCGGTTTCTGCCGGGAAGGCGATTATTAACCGTAAGTTGGCGACAGATGCTTTGTGCGAAGGATATTTCTATTCTGCCGGTATTCACCCTTGGGATTTGACGGAGTTTGATACGGAGCGTCGATTGGAATGTCTTCGGGAGCAACTTGCAGAAAAACAGTTGGTGGCTGTGGGTGAGGCCGGACTGGATAAGTTGGCTGCTGCTCCGATGCAGCTTCAAGTAGCTGTGTTTAAAGAACAGGTGGAATTGTCGGAAAAGTATGAATTGCCGTTGATTATTCACTGTGTGAAGGCTATGGACGAACTGCTTGCCTTGAGAAAGGAACGTGCACCGAAACAGCCGTGGATATGGCATGGATTCCGTGGAAAGCCTGAGCAGGCAAAACAATTGTTACAGAAAGGATTCTATCTTTCTTTCGGAATGCATTACTCCAGTGAGGCGATGAATGTAGTACCTGATAGCCGCTTGTTTTTGGAAACGGATGACAGTCCGGTAGATATTGAAGATGTGTTGCGTGATGCGGCGAAAGTACGTGGTGTGGAGGTAGAAACGTTGCAGGCTATTGTCCGTAAAAATATTCAAGACATCTTTTTTAGGGCGTAAGAGTTGTATCTTCCGAGAAAGAGTCGTACTTTTGCCCCTCACGGGATTGAAATACAATAAAAAAACTAATAATAAAAGAGTAATACGATGAATTTTGTAGAAGAATTGAGATGGCGTGGCATGTTGCAG
>CAUHML010000155.1 GCA_959606905.1 uncultured Bacteroides sp.
GACCTGCTGATTCTTGTAGAGGAAGAGCAAGACCCGAACCTGATACGCGATGAAAATGACTTGATTTACAACCTGCTCCTCAGCTTCCCGACAGCAGCCTTGGGTGGTGCGGTAGAAATTCCCACGATTGATGGAAAGGTGAAAGTAAAAATTGACTCAGGTACGCAACCGGGAAAAGTACTCCGCCTGCGCGGCAAAGGTTTACCCAACGTGAACGGGTACGGCACGGGAGATTTGCTGGTAAATGTCAGCGTATATGTACCCGAAACGCTGAGCAAGGATGAGAAGAGAGCATTGGAGGAGATGGAAGAATCGGATAACTTCAAGCCGAACACTTCGATTAAAGAGAAAATATTCAAAAAGTTCAAGAGCCTGTTTGACTAATAACATGGTACATAAAGAAGCCTCCCGGTATACAATAAAATATATCGGGAGGCTTTCTTATGGGTTTATCGGGGAAAATGTTAAAGCTCCAACATCCGCTTCATAAAAGCCTTTATTCCCTCCACATCAGAAGCCTGAGGAGCCCACGAAGCCAAATCCTCTGAGGGTAGAGGCTGATATGGGCCTTTTTTAATTTCAAAAATAACAGTACCTGACTCCAAGGCAATAATACTATGCCATGTATTAGAAGGAATCTCCAGACCATATTTACCTTCCGAAGGATTGAGGCATACCTTATCTGTTACATTACCGGCATCATCATAAAAAAATGCCAGCAGACTTCCACGCAAAACCAGATAAGTTTCTTCCTTATCTGTATGACGGTGAGGAGGAAGATAAGTTCCCGGTTCCAAAGCATTCAGCAACCGATGAATAGGAGCATCCATAGACGCATGAAAATTATAATTCATACGTAAACGGGAGTTCTCCTTAGCTCGTGAAGTAACGGTATCCAGCAGCTCTTCTGTTATCAGCTTCATCATAACTTCAGCAATTGGGCAAACTTGGCAGGAAGTTCTGCTTTGCACGCCTCAATAGACAAACTTTTTCCTTCATTATTTACTAATATAGCAGCCTTCTGCAAGGAAGCCAATGAGGTAACTTCCGACACATTACCGGCAACAAACAAACATCCGGAAAAAAGAGGAGTAATCACCTTCCGGATATGCCCTTTCCATTTTACAAACACAGCCTGCATCGGGCAATATGTAGTATATCCCGCAGCATTCAAACGCTGCATCAACTTATGTTCAGACTTGGGTGCTGTGTACAATGCATGCCAGCACATCATATCATTATCCGTCATCATATTGTTTGCTTTTTCCATCCCTTTAATAAATCTTTTACAAATAATATCCATCCCACACTGCCGACACCTGCCAAGAACATGAAGCCGATCAAAATCATCAATTTATTGGGCTTTGCAGGCTTCAAAGGTACCGTAGCCGGCTGGACAACCGTATATACCGGTGTAATCTCCTGCACCTTAGCTCTTGCCATCTGCAATTGTTGAGACACTTGTGTATATACTTGATAGGCTAAATTCATTTCATTCTGTAAACGCTCTTGCTCTGCGCGATAACTCAGCAATATTATATTCTGGTTTGCATCTACAAAATTTGCGTATTTCTTCTGGGCAGACTCATAACTGGCCTTTGCTTCTCCATAAAGTTTTTCGGTAAATGCCAAATCATGACGAGCTTTATTAGTTCGATAATCTGTGATGTAGTTCTGCAGGCAATGCATCACGGTATCCGTCAGCGAAGCAGATATCAAAGGATCCTGCATAGTAACAGACAAGGTTGTCACACCTGTCTTTTTGTCTACGGAAACAGAGATACGTTTACTTAAAGCATCTGCAATGGCAGACTCATCTCTAGTAAGACGAAAAGGATCCAGCTTTGCATCCCCCTCTTCCGGTTCATCCTTAAACAAAGACAATGTCCATCCTAACACCTTAAAAGGAGCGGAGAAAATTGCACTCCACCAAGGAGAACGCTGTTCCTCTTTCAAATAAGCATACAGAGTTGTGTCTACTTTTGCTTTCTGATCCTTGACTTTAACATCGAACAGTTCAATCAGAAAAGGAGTAGAACTTACAATATCAGGATAAAGTTCGGGTGACAAAGCATCTTCACCAGAAGAAGTACCCAAATTGATACCCGCCATGGCTGCAAGGGCTCCCATACTTCCGCCACCAGATTTACCACCACTCTCCGGAGCCAACGTCACACTTGTAGAATACTCCTTAGGAATACTAAATGCAACAACCAGTCCAACAAGGGCAGCGATACCACACGCCTTAAAAACCAATTTGCGACTAGCCCATACTTTCTGGGCCAGTTCTATCAAATCTATTTCTTGTTCCTCTGGTTGTGGAGAAGTTATGTTTTGTATTCTTTCTTCGCTCATAATTCAAATTACTTAAAGAGATTAACCATAGTCGCAATCATCGCTGCAATAGAAGCTGTCGTACTTCCCATTCCCAGAATTTCAGTAGTAGTCATCTTCCTTTTCTGTTCTTTACTTGGAACAATTATTTCACAACCTGGTTCAATGGCTTTCTTGTTTCCTGCTCTTAAACGAGAAACTGTACCATTCATGTATATTACATAGACCTTGCGTTTCTTGGCGTCATTACCAAAGCCACCAGCCTGGTTGATGTAATATTTCAAGCTTTCACCCTTTTTATATAAAACTGTATTCGGATACATTACAGCACCGTTGATTTTCACTGTACTTACGTACTCCGGAACAAATAATACATCTCCCTCGCGAAGCACCATATCAGCATCTGAACCAGGATTTTTCAAGGCCTCTCCCAGATTTATACCTACAGAATAGGTATCGGACAAATCCAATCTTTTTACAGATATGGAATCTCCGCCTCCCGCTTGCGCCATACGCAGAGCATCTTCCTTACGGCGGAATTCTTCTTCGGTCATCCTACGTATAAGACGCGCTCCTTTTATATAAGCATCGGGAGTTACTCCACCAGCCTTAGCTATCAAGTCACTCAAACGTTCATTCTTTTTCGATAGTGCATAATTACCGCTAAAAAGGACTTCTCCGCCCACCATAACATTCTGTTGTTTAAAATAGGACGGACTCTTACGAACATAAATTTCATCAAAAGGCTCAAGATGGAAATCCTGGCTTCCTTCTCCCACCAATAAGCCATCTTTCAAATCAAAAGAGAAATTCTGGCCTACTGTAGTACTGAAAGATGTACTCTTCGGATCTTTCATGCGCCGTGCAACTTCAACCTTTGTTGTAGCCGCCGCCTCCAACAAGCCACCAGCCTGCAACACCAAATCCTCTACTGTCATTTTATCAGAATAAAGATATGTACCCGGATTGGCAACTTCACCATGAATGGTAAGTGTAGCTTCTTCCTTCAAGTCATGAATACTTGGAATATATAAAATGTCATTCTTCTGCAAAGGAATATCTGCAGCCGTCCCGTTCAGCAAACCTTTCACATCTACTTGTATAACCTCATGCGACAAGTCTTCAAGTTCACGATCGATTATAGCACGGTTTAAGAATGCATCTCCGCGAAGTCCTTCCGCTTTCTTAATCAGCTGCTTCACTGTATTCATCGTACCGTCCAACTGATACAAACCTTCACGATATACAGCACCGCGGATTTCCACACGATTCTCAAAACGCTGTAAAACGGAATCAACCGTTATCTTATCACCGTCATCTACGCGGAATACGGAATAATCCATCTCATCCACATTATAAATTTGATGCTCACGTCCACTTTTACGGATTATACGCAATGCTTTCTTATAAGCATCACCCGTAAAACCACCTGAATACTTCAATAATGTACCTACGGTTTCAGTGGGTTTCATTTCATAAAACATCGGACGTTTTACCTTACCTAATATCTGTACCAGGGACTGGTAAGGATCCACAAGAATTACATCACCATCCTGCAGACGGATGTCA
The DNA here is from genome assembly GCA_959606905.1 of uncultured Bacteroides sp. The sequence continues at coordinate 3,904 of CAUHML010000155.1, forward strand.
TCTTTCATTTTTCCTTTCATAAGTAAATCGTAAACATCCAAATCCGCTATTGTATTTCCATTGCGAATCACTTTAATACTGCGCAAACTACCAATCGGATTCACACCACCTGCACGATATAAAGCATGAAATACGGAAGCAAATGATGAGAGGGTATAAGTTCCGGGCACCACAACTTCACCCATAACGTTTACTTGAATAGAACGTATTTCTCCTAATGTCAGTTTAACTTGGGTAGACGGAACATTTCCGGTTACTCCAGAATATATTCTGGCAAATTCTTGTTTCAAATAATTATTGGCTTCCTTTACAGTTTTGCCACTCAGATAAACCGGTCCTAAATTATTCACAAGAATACTTCCTTCCGGAGAGATTGTTTGTCGAATCGTTGTTTCAGAAGCTCCCCACACATCAATAATCACCTCGTCACCAGGTCCCAGACGATAATTCTCGGGAGTAGCAACATTCACATTGGGTTCGAAAGTCAAATTATCGTTAGTAAAAATATTATGACCATAAATTTGCGAAGTCGGATCCTCTGTTTCCTTCTCTTGAGACAAGGAACGATTATCCATCATTTGTAAAGAATCCCCTGCAACATCCGTTTGTCTGGCAGAATAAGTTTCCGAAGTTGTACGCAGCCCTTTGACTACGCCACTCATTTCACCACGTTGACGAGAACGCTTCTCATCTTGGGTATTGCTCTGCGGACTTCCAGATTTAGAGTTTTCATACTTTTTCTGAATTCTTTCAACTTGTTCCTTTGTCACTCCCCGCCGCATTAATTCAGTAGTAATCTGCTTTTGATTTTTGCCCATCTGCTGAGCGCTTTTTACATACTGAACAACCTGATCATCTGACATCTGCTGAGCAAAAGCTACCCCTGACAAAGTAAATACCAAAAAGAATAGTGTTATTAATCTACGCATAAGATATTCTGATTAATCTTTTGAGTTCTTGTAATAAATATAAATCGGGCACAAAGGTAATATATTATTTTTATAATATACATTTATTCCACCTCTAAGTTTCAGAAAAAGCATTAAAAAGCTGTCACTTTCACGTCTTTTCATTGGGTAGAAGAAAGCGGGAAAATTGGCACTATTTTTTTCATTAGTCCAATCAAAATAGCCTTTTTTTCAGTATAACTATGTTGCACCAAGGCCAGCACTTCTTCCCGCACATGTTCATAATCATCAACAGATGCCTTTTCACGCTTTATCTTTTCACCGATTACAGAATCCAAAAGTCCATCCCCAGGCCCTCCCACAATGTACACTTCTCCCCCATCCCCCATGACTCCCACTTCCAGGGTGAGCATACAAGCTTCAGACAAGGTAATCAAACAATGAGTATTCGTCGGATACACCTCACCCAAACGTACTATGAACATATCAGTTTCCCTTGTGTCGCGTTTCAACCTGCAATCAGATGATTGCACATATATTTCCGCCACACGCTTACTATATTCCATAGCATTCTCCGGATGACGTGCATTAGCAGCAGATATCATAACCATACGGGACACTCTATACTTTACCGCCAGGTCTGCAATATTCACTGTCCCCGATATATTCGTTTGAATTGCCTCCGACACAAAATCATCCATCAGTTGTACATGCTTATAAGCAGCAGAATGAAAAACAAGTTGAGGACGTGTTTCTTCAAATATAGCCTCCATACGCGTACGGTTAGCAACATCTGCAACCAATACACGGACCTCCAGATTCTTCCAATGATCAGACAATTCCAACTGTACATCATACAATGGGGATTCTGCCTGATCTACCAGAATCAACTGATAAGGATTCAGTGTAGCCAACTGGCGAACGATTTCCCTTCCTACAGCTCCCGCCGCTCCCGTAACCATTACTCTACGCCCCTCGATATGGGCCGTAATTTTACGCATGTCAACTTGCACCGGTTCTCTACGGAGCCAATCTTCTATTTGAATGTCCTTTATCAGTCCATCGTCCATACAATCGCTTAAGGGAGGAACGGTCATTACATGAATATCATGAGAGAACAGTTTATCCAGCATTCCGGAATTTTCCAAATCCGACACCTTGCTTGGAGAGATAATGATTGTATCCACTTTCTTTTTCTTTAGACGGTCAAACAGCTGCTCATCATTGGGATATACCCTGCATCCCATCGTATGTTTACCTATCATATCAGGTTCGTCCGAAATAAAGCCACGCAGGCGATAATGATTATTACGACTAACTCTCAAGGATTTTGCAACATTGACTCCAGTCCCATGGAATCCATAAATAAAAACATTCACGCAATGACGTGCATCAAAAGCAATAGCTTCATAAAGCATCTTCACAGCAATGCGCATACAAGCCATCAGAGAGAAGGTGAACATATATGCCATAAACAGAATGCTGTTCGGCAAAGTTTCTCCAAGCCCCGAAACAGACCAACAGCAATTCCCTAAAAACAGTACAACATAGCTTATCGTAAGACTCCAAAACACACGATAAATATCTACAAAAGAGGAAAAACGGATAACACCCACATAAGTACGGAGAATATGAAAGAAACAGATATTACACAAGACAGCCCAAATGGTCAGCCATACATATAAAGAAATTTCATAAGATACGGACGAAAGCCTATATTGCAAAAAACATGCAGAAAGCATGGAAATCACAACGATAATTACATCTACCAACAGCACCGTCCATTTGGACGCTATGCGTGAAGAAAGATATTTATAATAGATTCTTAAATTCATAATCAGTATCAGACTTATTTGCTATAGGACCTACGACAAAGATGCTTCTTTTCGTTTTATTATCCAATTTTTATGGCAATAAAGTTCAAGACATTCAAATAGAAAATTATCCCACTAAAATATTTCTAAAAAAAACAGAGATTCTTTTTGCCTTTTCAAATAAAGATGTACCTTTGCACCCCGTAAACAAAAGCTTATTGCCGCTATAGCTCAGTTGGTAGAGCAACGCATTCGTAACGCGTAGGTCGCCAGTTCAAGTCTGGCTAGCGGCTCGATATTCAAGCACTGATTATCTGGAATAATCAGTGCTTTTTCTTTTCAAGAATCGTTAGAATAAAAAAACGCTCTTCTACCAATATATTTGCATAAAACATAATGCCCTTCCAAACAGTTTAATCCATAGCCGCATAATTATCCCAAAGCAAGTAAAGCTAGTTTAAAACAGCACCATCTGATTACAATGATAACTTGAAACATATAGGTACATTATTAAAAGCATAATACACCTTATATTATACATAGTAATCCCCAATATTTGCGGCAACTTTTCAATAACCCAATTTTTCAATCTTAAATAAAGGATTGAGGTGATTGAAGAACACAAGCCAAAATCAAAAGGCTACCATAGGTTTCTATAACATACTATAAACAAATGAAAAGAATCAAATTATTTACAGCGGCTTTGCTGCTGGCGGCTATATCCGCAGGAAACGATGTGTGGGCGCTTTCCGATTCA
>CAUHML010000156.1 GCA_959606905.1 uncultured Bacteroides sp.
ATACACGGATAGTAGCCATTGGAATGATATCTTCCAAAATGTTTTTTAACCCCAGACAAGTAAGGGTATTTGGATCTACTATGGCTATTTCGGGATGATGCATAATGCTTTCTTTGGTGCAAAGATACATATCTTTTAGAAAAAATAGGTTCATAAAGATGAAGAAATCTTCTTTTGGACAACTAAGTCCCTCACTTATTTGTTGTTAGAGTATATAAAGCTTAAAACCTTAACAATATGAAATATGATATAGCGATAATCGGTGGGGGACCTGCCGGATATACGGCTGCGGAAAGAGCTGCTGCCGGAGGATTGAAAACTGTGATTTTTGAAAAGAAAGCCATGGGAGGTGTTTGTTTGAATGAAGGATGTATCCCTACGAAAACTCTTTTGTATTCAGCAAAATTATTGGATAATGCAAAAGGTGCGGCAAAATATGGAATTGCTGTACCGGATGGAATCAGCTTCAATTTGGAGAAAATAATAGACCGTAAAGATAAAGTGGTCAAGAAACTGACCGGAGGTGTAAAACAGACTGTGAAATCTTATGGAGCCGAATTGATAGAAAAAGAAGCGGTTATAACCGGAGAAGATAATGGACTGATTCAAATTTTAGCCGGAGGAGAAAAATATGAAGTGACTTATCTGTTGGTTTGTACAGGTTCGGATACCGTGATTCCACCCATTAAAGGCTTGTCGGAAATAGATTATTGGACTTCCAAAGAGGCTTTGGAAATGGCTGCATTACCTAAATCGCTGGCTATTATTGGTGGCGGAGTAATTGGAATGGAATTTGCTTCTTTCTTTAATAGTATGGGGGTAAAGGTGAGTGTCATTGAGATGATGCCTGAAATATTAGGGGCTATGGACAAGGAAACCAGTGCGATGTTACGTACAGAGTATCAGAAGCGAGGGATTAACTTCCAATTGAATTCTAAAGTGATTGAAGTCAGTCCGGCAGGAGTTACCATAGAAAAAGCCGGTAAATTATCACTGATTGAAGCGGATAAGGTTCTGGTAAGTGTAGGCAGAAAAGCGAATCTGAACCAAGTGGGGCTGGATAAACTAAAAGTGGAAATGGTGCGTAACGGTGTAAAAGTGGATGAACACATGCTTACTTCCCATCCTAAAGTCTATGCTTGTGGAGATATAACCGGATACTCCATGTTGGCTCATACGGCTATTCGTGAAAGCGAAGTTGCCATTAATCATATTCTGGGAGTGGAGGACCGGATGAATTATCATTGTGTACCGGGGGTGGTATATACGAATCCTGAACTGGCCGGAGTGGGAAAAACGGAAGAGGAGTTGAAAGCATCAGGGACCAGCTATCATGTACAGAAATTACCGATGGCTTATTCGGGGCGTTTCGTGGCAGAAAATGAAACAGGGAACGGGCTTTGCAAATTGATTCTGGATGAGGAAGACCGCATTATAGGGTGCCATTTGTTGGGAAATCCTGCTTCGGAAATAATCGTTGTAGCGGGGATTGCCGTTCAATATGGATATACTGTAGAAGAATTTCAAAAAACGGTATTTCCACATCCTACGGTAGGCGAGATTTATCACGAAACACTTTTTGCATAATGTTTTGCATAGATAACCGCTGTACGGATGTTTATTTCAATTTGGCAGTGGAGGAGTATCTTTTAAAGCAGACACAGGGGGATTATTTTGTAATTTGGCAGTCGGAACCTTCCGTGGTCATGGGCAAGAATCAGTCTGTTCGTGCCGAGGTGAATGAGGATTACAGGATAGAGAAGGGCATTCGTTTGGCTCGTAGGTTTTCGGGAGGTGGTGCAGTTTACCATGATAAGGGAAATATTAATCTTACTTTTATAGAAACGACATCGCAACCCCTGTTTGAAGACTATTTGCAGCGTATTGTTGGTTTTCTGGAAACGATGGGAGTCACGGCCTATACGGATGAGCGTTTGGGGATTTATCTGGATGGAAAGAAAATATCGGGCAGTGCGCAATGTATTCATAAAAACCGTGTGATGTATCATTGTACTTTGTTATTTTCTGCAAACTTGGATGTACTTCATACAGTGTTGAAGGGGAAGTCTGATGAATTGGAGTCGATTCCCGGATTAAAGAATATCCGTGCCGTACCGTCTGTACCTAGTGAAGTGGTCAATCTCAATTGTTTTTTGGATGTTTCGGTGAATATCAAACGGTTTATTCATCTTTTGTTTCATTACTTCTTGATAGAAGATGAAAAGAATAGCATTTATCATTTTTCCCGAAAGGATTTGGCGGCAATCGAGTTGCTGAAAGTAGAAAAATATGCTAATGAGGATTGGATACATCACCGGGGCACCTTAAAAAAGATTTAAGTTAAAACTTTCTTTTTCAGTGGCTTGTTGTTCATATAAAAGGATTAAAAAAAATAAAATTATCAATATGTCAAGATTTGAAATAAAAATGCCTAAGCTAGGCGAAAGTATTACTGAAGGAACCATTATATCCTGGTCGGTAAAAGTGGGTGATACTGTCCAAGAGGACGATGTCTTGTTCGAAGTGAATACAGCAAAGGTCAGTGCTGAAATTCCATCTCCCGTAGAAGGCAAGGTGATCGGGATATTATTTAAAGAAGGAGATACCGTACCTGTAGGTACAGTAGTAGCAATTGTAGATATAGATAGTGATGAAGGAATAGGAGAGGCTCTTGTAGAAGAGCGAAATGTACCGCAAGCAGAAGAAACGTCCTCCCATGTACCATCTGTAACATCTGTTCAGGAAGTAAAGGAAGTTCCTAAGGCAATAGCGGCTAAAACAGAAGAAGAGCGTTGGTATTCCCCCATTGTACTTCAGCTGGCTCAGGCTGCACATATTTCGAAAGAGGAATTGGATCGTATTCAAGGAACAGGATATGAAGGGCGTCTGAGTAAAAAAGATATAAAAGCTTATATTACTAGAAAGGAACAAGGTAACATAACCGTAACTGAACCTGTATCTGCATCCGCCCAATCTGTTAAGGCTGTTTCTGTCCGGACTTCTCCAACTGCGCCATCATCGGCTTCCTCTTTAACACCCCCAGTTTCCGGTTCGCAAGAAGGCGTGGAAGTGAAAGAGATGGATCGTGTCCGGAAAATGATTGCCGATCACATGGTTATGTCTAAACATACCTCTCCTCATGTTACGAATGTGGTAGAAGTGGATGTGACCAAACTCGTGAAATGGCGTGATAAGAATAAAGAGGCTTTTTTCCGTCGTGAAGGAGTCAAATTGACTTATATGCCTGCCATAACCGAAGCCGTAACGAAGGCATTGGTTGCCTATCCGCAGGTAAATGTATCTGTAGACGGTTATAATATCCTGTTTAAAAAGCATATCAATGTCGGTATTGCTGTTTCACTGAATGATGGAAATCTGATTGTTCCGGTGATACATGATGCCGACAGGTTGAATTTGAATGGTTTGGCTGTGACCATTGATACTCTGGCGGTGAAAGCGCGTGATAATAAACTGATGCCGGATGACATTTCGGGTGGTACGTTTACGATTACTAATTTTGGAACTTTCAAGTCTTTGTTTGGTACTCCTATAATCAATCAGCCGCAGGTTGCCATTCTCGGTGTGGGATATATCGAAAAGAAGCCGGCAGTTATTGAAACTTCTGAAGGCGATGTGATTGCTGTCCGTCATAAAATGTATCTTTCTTTGTCATACGATCATCGGGTGGTGGATGGTATGTTAGGGGGGCAATTCCTCTATGCGATAAAAGATTATCTGGAAAATTGGAAAGAATAACCATTCATCACAGTAAAAAAATAATATAATGAAAAAATATGATATAAAGACCACTGATACCGAAACGTTGAAAAAGTGGTATCATTTGATGGTATTGGGACGTGCGCTTGATGAAAAAGCTCCGTCTTATCTGTTGCAATCATTGGGTTGGTCCTATCATGCGCCTTATGCGGGGCATGACGGAATCCAATTGGCCGTAGGTCAAGTCTTTACCAAAGGAGAGGACTTTCTTTTTCCATACTATCGCGATATGCTGACCGTGCTTTCGGCAGGCATGAGTGTGGAGGAATTGATATTGAATGGCATTTCGAAAGCAACTGATCCCGGCAGTGGAGGACGTCATATGTCCAACCACTTTGCTAAACCCGAATGGCATATAGAAAATGTGTCGTCCGCTACCGGAACGCATGACCTTCATGCTGCCGGAGTGGCGCGTGCCATGGTGTATTATGGACATAAGGGGGTGGCGATCACTTCGCATGGAGAGTCTGCTTCTTCGGAAGGATATGTTTACGAGGCGATTAACGGGGCCAGTAGGGAAGGTCTTCCTGTGATATTTGTATGGCAGGATAATGGGTACGGTATCTCTGTTCCCAAAAAGGATCAGACAGTTGCCCGGAAGTATGCTGATAATTTTTCCGGTTTTAAGAATCTGAAGATTATTCATTGTAATGGCAAAGATGTGTTCGACTCGATGAATGCCATGAGTGAAGCCCGTGAATTTGCCATAGCCCATCGTACTCCTGTTATTGTACATGCCAATTGTGTCCGTATTGGTTCCCATTCTAATTCAGATAAACAGACGTTGTATCGGGATGAAAACGAATTGGCTTATGTAAAAGAGGCTGATCCTTTGATGAAATTCTGCCGGATGCTGTTGCGTTACAAACGTCTTACGGAAGAAGAGTTGCAACAGATAGAAGCAGCGGCAAAGAAAGAACTGTCGGTTGCTAACCGGAAAGCACTTGCAGCGCCTGATCCTGATCCGAAAAGTATCTTTGATTATGTTTTGCCCGATCCTTATATACCGGAAAAGTATAAAGAGGGACTTCATCAAGAAGAAAATGGTGAGAAGGCCTTTATGGTAACTGCTATCAACGAAACGTTGAAAGAGGAATTCCGCCATAATCCGGATACTTTCATTTATGGGCAGGATGTAGCGAATAAAGAGAAAGGTGGAGTATTCAATATTACTAAAGGAATGCAGCAGGAGTTTGGGGATGCCCGCGTGTTTAATGCTCCTATAGCAGAGGACTATATTGTGGGTACGGCAAATGGCATGTGCCGTTTCGATCCTAAGATACATGTCGTTATTGAAGGAGCTGAATTTGCCGATTATTTCTGGCCTGCTGTGGAGCAATATGTAGAGTGTACTCATGAATACTGGCGTAGCAATGGGAAGTTTGTTCCCAATATTGTATTACGTCTGGCCTCGGGTGGATATATTGGTGGTGGACTTTATCATTCTCAAAATATAGAGGGTGCATTAGCTACTTTGCCGGGGGCCCGGATTGTTTGCCCTTCTTTTGCCGATGATGCGGCCGGGTTGCTTCGTACTGCGATGCGCTCTCGTGGGTTTACTTTATATCTTGAACCGAAGGCCTTGTATAATTCAGTAGAGGCTTCTTCCGTAGTACCCGAAGATTTTGAGGTTCCGTTTGGGAAGGCGCGTATCCGCCGTGAAGGTACAGATTTAAGTATGATAACGTATGGAAATACAACTCATTTCTGTTTGAATGTGGCTGAACGCTTGGCTCAAGAGGGGTGGAGTGTGGAAGTGATTGATCTTCGCTCGCTTATTCCACTGGATAAAGAAACTATTTATGCGTCAGTGAAGAAAACAAGTAAGGCTTTGGTGGTTCATGAGGATAAAGTTTTCTCTGGTTTCGGAGCTGAAATTGCTGCCGGAATTGGTACGGAGCTGTTCCGTTATCTGGATGCTCCTGTACAGCGTGTAGGTTCTGTTTTCACTCCTGTAGGTTTCCATCCTATATTGGAAAAGGCTATTTTACCTACTGAGGATAAAATTTATGATGCAGCCAGGACACTGCTGGAATATTAATCAAATGTCCACAGGTTACATGGACCGTTTTATATGTTGTCCGTGTTAATCTGTGGTGAATAAAAAAGAATTATGAAAACAATAGGATTATTTTATGCAATGAATGCAGCCAAGACTTCCCATATAGCTGAAAAGATTCGGGAAGATTTGGGAGGAGTGAAAGTAATAGAAGTCGTTTTGATAGAAAAGGCTTGGCAGAATGATTTTCAAGCGTATGACAATATGATAGTGGGAGCGTCAACTTGGTTTGATGGTGAACTTCCTACTTATTGGGACGAACTGGTTCCCGAATTGGAGTCGTTGGATTTAAAGGGAAAGAAAGTAGCAATATTCGGTTTGGGGGATCAGAAGAACTATCCTGATAATTTTGTGGATGGAATGGGGATTTTAGCAGATGCTTTTCAAAAGGCGGGGGCTGAGTTGGTCGGTTTTACTTCGACAGACGGATATACCTTCAACCAATCGAGGGCAGTACGTGGTGAAAAATTCTGCGGTTTGGTAATTGACCAAGAAAATCAGGCTCAATTGACCAGTAAACGTATTGCTGATTGGTGCAAGCTGATAAAAGAAGACTTTACTTCCAATAAGAAAGAATAATAAAATAATATCGCAAATCATTTATTTACTGTAGGGGCGCATTTAATGCGCCCAAATGTATACAGTAAATCATTTTCGGACAGATTCAATCCTCCTCTATACCTAAATAAGTGGCAACGGCTTCCGCACATCTTTCTCCATCAATACCTGCTGAAACAATTCCGCCGGCATAACCTGCCCCTTCTCCACAAGGAAATAACCCGTTGATAGTGACGTGTTGCAGTGTCTCGTTATCTCGCAGAATCCGTACCGGAGCCGATGTGCGTGTTTCGACACCAATCATCGCTGCTTCATTGGTCAGAAAGCCATGACTGCTTTTCCCAAATTGTTGGAAGCCTTTGATCAAACGGCTGGTGATGAATGTGGGCATCCAAAAATGCAGAGGAGAGGAAACTAATCCCGGACTATACGAACTGTCAGGTAAATCATAGCTTAGTTTTTTGCGGGTGAAGTCCATCATTCGTTGTGAGGGTGCGGTTTGGCGCATATTGCCTTGTTGCCAGCAGGTGGCTTCTAATGCCTCTTGAAAATACATCATGGTTAATGGACAATGGCCGGTAGTCCATTGACCATTATTTTTATTCGTGGCTTTTAATTCTTCACTTTTCGTTTTTAATTCTTCTGTAAAAAGACTATTGTCCGACAGGTCTTCCGGTCTGATTTCTACTACCATTCCGGAATTGCTCCATTTGGAGCCACGGTTGCTGGGACTCATGCCGTTTACTACAATTTGATGCGGACCGCTTGCGGCGGGAACTACGAATCCTCCCGGACACATACAAAAACTATAGACTCCACGTCCTTCTGCTTGTGTCACAAAGCTATATTCGGCGGCAGGCAGATACTTTCCACGTCCGTTTTTATTATGATATTGTATTTGGTCAA
>CAUHML010000157.1 GCA_959606905.1 uncultured Bacteroides sp.
GTTATCAGAAGTAGCAGCATATACCGCATACTCTCCCCAATACATCAAATACTTACCGTCAACTTTATCAATGACCAATTGATTTCCTTTCAATTTTGTTAGAATAGAACCTGACTTGCAGAAAAGATTATTAAATCGACCGTTATATGCCTTATCAAAGGCAAGTCCATGTTTTGTCCAATTCTTCAGATCTCGGGAAGTAGCTACAGCAAGACGCGCTTTTTTTCGATTCCATGCCGTATAAAGCATCACATACAATCCGTCTTCGGTCATAGCCACACGGGGATCTTCGCAGCCCCCCGGCCAATCTTGATCTTTAAAATTATCTTCGGCAGGAAAAAGAACAGGGCTAGCCATCCTCTTCATCTCAATCCCATCCTTACTTTCAGCATAACCAACACGTGAGGTTCTTTTACCTATGCCTTGAGCCGAATTATCTTCTGCGCGGTAAAGTACAACAATTTTTCCGTCTTTTGTAGTAGCAGCCGGATTAAAAGTATCACTTTCTTCCCACTTCACTTGCTGTTTCCGCATCGGACAATAAAATTCTGTCGGTTGCGGTGATATGACAGGATTAACTCCTTCCGGACGATGGAACGGACCAATCACCCAATTATTATCCTGTTCTTCCTGAGTAGTATCTAAAGAAGGTGCATTAGTAAACCCACATGCTGATAATATACCGACTACACCTATGATAAACTTAAGTTTCATCTCACTTCTTTTTAATGATTAAATGATTTCTCTATAATATCAATGATTGATTCTACAATCTACCGAAACAAAGAACGCAGAATCAATTCATATTCTTACTTTTCTACTTCAATTTATATTCCTGCTTATTTATATTCCAGCCTTTCAGTGCCAACACAGCTCCATCTTTCAACTTTCCTTTTGCAGTTTCAATGGTTACCGTTTTCTTTTCACCCGGCATCAGGGAGAAGAAATTGTCTGTATAGAACGACGGACGTATCGGACTCATCTTTGAATTCAGGAATTGCAACTGATTAAAGAAAGCAATCTGCCCGGAGGTATTTCTCAAAGTAATATCTACAAAGTAATTGTTATCATCTTCTCTTACTTTATAGGTAAGTTTCACTTTTGCCTGCTTCAGTTTACTCAAATCTTCAAAACCTGAAGCAGCCGGACCGGTCAAAGTCTTGCTTCCTTCATATTTGTCATTGGAACGCCAATAGAAATTGGAAGAAACATCTTTTCCTTTTTCATCTTTCAGAATCAGTTTAATAAAGTGAACTTGAGATATGTTTTCCGGGAAACGAATAGTCAACGCATCATTCACCACTCCATCCGAAGGCAGATCAACCACTGCTGATTCTTCAAATACTTTCTTACTGTTAATATCGTAAACCTGTGCTATCACTTTATAATTCTTAAATTCACGATAATAATCATTCACTACAGACACTGTATTCTTAAGATAGTCAAACTGTGCATGTAATGGTTCTAAAGAGTTGGCAGTATGATAAAGGGACGCTGTCGGTTCCAGAGACCAGTCCCACATACGGGAAGCCACTTGAGGCATAGAGCAGTTATGATACCAGAACAAAAGTCCGGAACAGAAACGATCACCATAATCCAGCTTATTGTAGTTCCATACTTCCCAAATACTCTTCGAATTAATAGCTCCCAACAATTGTCCTTTCTGTGCAAACTCATCGATGGATGATGATTTTCCGTAGTTATTCACCAAGTCTGTATACATAGTACTCATCAGATGGAAACCATTTCCATCCAGATAATCCCATACTTCCTTATTGATAGGCCAAAGGTCTTTTTCATCCATCATTTCCCGGAGGATTTCCACAGTCGGAAGAGTAGGTGCACCGTATTCCGGATTAAATCCGTCTACACGGCTTCCTCTGGGAGAGGCCGTATTTTCATAATGCTGCATCGGATTTACCTGTTTGTAAGGACTGCCATCATGCACTCCTTCACATTCGGACTGCATCTGGAAGCCACGTGTACCATCCAGTTTATTCAGTAATTCAGGAGTACCGGTAACTTCTGTACTCTCATTAGAAGCAACATAATAAGCCAAAGAAGGATGATTACGAATACGTTTTACGGTAGATTCCACGTTACTCATATAGAGAGCCTTGTCATGCGGATGACGAGTGTCACCGGTCATCCAGAATTCTTGCCATACCAACAATCCCAATTCATCACACAATTGGAAGAAATAATCAGATTCTGCAATTCCGCCTCCCCACATTCTTAAAAGGTTGACACCGGACTGACGGGAGTAGCGCAATTCAGCATAAGTACGTTCATCTGAAGTTCTCAACATGGCTTCCGGTATCCAGTTGGTACCACGAATAAATAATCGTTTGCCGTTCACATAAAAGACACGTGATTTATCCGGAGTTTTTCTATCCGAGACAATTTCACGAATACCGAATCTTGTCTTTACAGAATCACATTCTTTACCATCAACGGATACTGTCAGCTTCAGGTCATATAAGTTTTGTGGTCCTTTATTGACTGGCCACCACAGTTTTGGAGAGTTAATAACCAGTTGCGGGAATTCTTCGGGGGAGAAGGTTGCTGTTTTTTCTTCTCCACGCATCAGCCGGAAGGTCTTTTCGAAAGTGATATTTTCACCTACAATTTCACCCTTTACCTTACAACTGATTACCCGGTTACTGGTCGATGGATTGATAATTTCAACAGATACAGTCTCACGAGCCTGGTTATAATCAGGTTTTCTCAATTCAGATTTAACGAAAGGATGACGTAATGCTACTCTGCCTGTAGCATAGAGGGAAATATTTTTCCATATACCTGTGTTACGGTCACGGATACCATCCATAAAGGTAAAGTCCCAACCTACCGTCATCAACATGGTAGTATTCAAACCAATGTTACCGTTTCCACCGTTATGGAATTCGCCGGCTGCTCCCCAAGATTTCGGCTTCGCACTTCCGGGAACATCTACCGGATAGACCTTTATGGCCAGTCCGTTTTTCTCCCCGACTTTCACAAAATCCGTAACATTAATGTAATCTTGAATAAACATACCGTTCATTGTACTCAACAGGTTACCATTCACCCATACTTCTGCCCGATAGTTGATACCATCCAACTGTAACCAGACAGTCTTTCCCTTGAATGATTGAGGAACAGTAAAATCTGTACGAAACCAGTATGTGTAAAAGTCACGTCCGGTTTCAGAGATATCCGGTATTAATTTAGATTCAATCTTATTATTGATTCCATAATAAGGCTCCGGGTATTTTTGGTTATACACCAAAGAATTCAAAACTGTTCCGGGAACGATGGCCGGCATCCAATTTGCAGTTGCATAATTGGATAACGAAATCTTTTCTCCGGGATCTGTTGCATCTCCAGCTTTTATCATTTTCCACTGGTAGTCGCCCTGATGACCAATTTCAGAATCAAGCCAGATACGTTGCGTATTTCCGACATTGTTCTTCCCATTCTGTGCTGTCACTACTGCAGCAAAAAATAATAATAAAATCGGTAAAAAGGTTTTAGCAATGTTGTGCATATTCGTATGTTACAATTTATTGGTTTATATAATCTTAAAAGTCTAAAACGGATGAGGACAAAAATAGTGTTTTCTAGCTGTCCGGCATGCTAAAAACAAGTCAATAAATGAAATTTGAGTCCCAAACTGCCATATATTGCCTATTTGAAGGTTATCTAGCAACAGACAGAAAGACATTAGTTAATCATTGGTTTATCCATTACAAATAGTTGGCATGTTAGCTATTAATAGCTGAATTCTCGGATATTAATACCTTACACGACAGGTATTAATACCCGAGACCTCAATAATTAACAGTCTGGAGACTCACTAATTCCGGTACACCGTTCCGTCATTTCGTAAAGACAAATTCTGTCCGTAATCCCCGGTGATCGAATACATTTTCAAACGGTCCCCAATTAGGAAGAACGATATCCGACATTTCCGTGTTCTCTCCTATTACCTGACAACTTTTCACTTCCGTGTTGGGAGATAAAGTATAAAGAGTCAAATCTAATCGGTCTTTGGTGTCCTTCTTGCTCGGACGCGGTGTCCACGTGAATCCCGGATGCGTCACTGGATCCGGATGTATCGTCCGGTAGGCATCACCTTTTATACCGCCTTCCCACAGGGAACGGGTGGTAGGCCACTGGACAACGTAAGGAGCAAGGCCTGCTGACAAGGCACCTTCCGTCCAATCAAGCCATGACGGTTCGTTGAAGTCCCCCGAAAGACAAACAAAAGGAGTAGTAGACGAATGGAAGTCTTCCAGCAGTTTGTCCACCATGCCCTGACGAGCTTCTTTGTTGACTTTTACTACATAATCGACATCGTCCGTAGCAGGAAAATCTTTATACTCGATACCATTCAACTGATAAGGACCGTAAGGGAAGTAAGCACCGTGACAGTTCATCACCAACACAACAATGCCTTCACCCAAGTCGATATAAGCACCATACTTGTTTGGTGTAATCCCCGAGAAAGGATAGCGCGATATAATGCTACATTTTCCTTGTCCATTGTTGGAGTGAGTATGAACGTAAAGCCCCTGTGCTTGTATATCAGATTCGGAGAGATTACTACATTCCTGCGCGCAAAGCACATCCACATCAATTCTATTGAAGTAATCCAACACAACGGAAGTCGATTTACCCCATAAGTTTTGCGTAGCAAGTTTCAGTGTCTTGGGTACTACACGTGTTGCCCAAGTAGCAGCAACTTTTCCGTTTGCATCAGCAGACATTTCAATATAGTAAGTCTTTCCACTGCCTACATTCAGCGCAAGCCCCACCGGTACCGTTACCCGTACGTCCTGTTCTCCAGAAATCGGATGAGTGATATGCAGCGTAGCATTCACTCCAAAAGTTCCGGCGCACATATCCGGAAGCATATAGCATACATCCTCTTGGGGCACACACTGATAGGTTTTTCGAGTTACTACCGGAAGATTCTCATATTCACTGTAAAACTGTGGTTCGATATGAACATAAGGAACAGAAGAAGCGGCATCTGCAAAAGTCACGGAATTCACCGTAATATCCGAAACAGTTTGCGCATCCTTTTGCAAAACAATCTTGGATGCACGCGGAGCAAGAGTAACCTGCACCGATGCAGACGCAGCAGCTACACGAAGTGTACCATCTTTTTCATTACCTCTACTGACAAGCATCTCCATCGGATCAGCTAACGGCAATAGAGGAGTATACGCTTCTAAATCCCAATAAGTCTTACCAGAAGTCAAATCCGGGAATATGTTATTGACTGTGGTGCACAAAAACAGGAATCGATAAACGACGCCTTTAGTTACAGAAACCTTTATTTCATTTGCTGCATCCCCTATACTTCCTGTTTTGTCAAACAGATAATTATATTGATCGTCAAAACAGAATATCTTCCATTTCATTCCGTCCAAAGACACAGAAGTCCTGGTAGAGGACATCGTTAGCCCTCCCTCCATATTCAGACTGAAACGTATTTCTTTTGTGTCATTCTCCTTCTGCATATCACTTACATATCCTTCAGCACAAGCCGTGAATAAGCTGGAAATCATTAGAAGAATCACAAATAAAGTATTCTTTAGCATTGTCTTACAAATTTAATCATTGAATATATATCCTTTCAAGAATCCATACAGTTATTCCCAACCGGCCTTATCACGAATACATCTGTAGGGGATTCCGTAATCCTTCTTCACTGTCCATTCATCGTTAAATGTCTGTCCCGCTATAGTAAGACCTGGCAGTTTGATGTTCACCCAAGCTACGTTCGGCCACGTACCATAACAAGCTAAGTCTTTCACATTGGGAGTAGCTCTATCGTATGGGTATCCCCCCAATATACGCAAATTAGTAGCCTCATCGTCTTTATCGAACCAACAGTAAGTATATAAAGCCTCTGCCACTTGTGATTTAAGATGCTGTCCTACCCACAAAATATAATCTTTTGCCTCTGCATCATTCAATGCTGTCCAGCCCTCGGGACAAAGATTCTTCGCCCCCTCATTACCCGTTTTACCTTTCATAGGAGTATTAAACGTATATCCTTCAGTTCCACAGAAATAAGCCTTATCTACTGTATTATGGACAAGATAGGTGGACTGACGACAGTGCACTGGCGAATAGAGCTTCTCTTCCCACGATAGACAAGGAAGCGGAGTGCCTGGATACGGATCGGCAAACCCGATTACCAACAAGTTCTCATCTGAAACGGCTCCGTTAAGATATGTGATAGCAAACTGGCTTGTCTTCTCAGGATGTGCAGTCACCGTGTAAATAATCTCATGACGATAAAGACCGCTACCTGCATCTTTAGTAGATGAAGAAATGGTAAGCCATTTAGGTAAGCTTCCGTCATACGCAGCGTCCAATGCTGCTGAGCTATAATCTGTAACAACACGTTTTATAGTATATGGCATTGCAGCATCAGCTGCAATTTTTACATAAGTCCCTTTAATATCTGTACCAGCAATGATAGTAGCTTTGTTATCCATTACAGAGATTCCGTCTTCAATCGTCACCCAATCAATTGAAGTACCGTCTTTCCATTCTTCTACTGAGATATCAAAGCCTGTAGAACCGGCTATCTTTTTCGTATTAAGCTGATAGAGATAGTTGGCCTCCACATTGATATCAGCAGTAAGATTCAGATAAAGAGTCGGACCTTCTGTATTGGTATTGGCAAGTTTAGTGGTAGCCCATACTACTGTTTTTTCATTCTGCTCAAGAGTTGAAGTCAACTGAGTGGGATAAAGATAGAAACTTTTTCCATCATTAGCTAAATCAGCTGCCGGTATTTCCAGAACATCAGCAGAGATATTGCCTGCATTACCACTTACATCACCTATGAATCCTTGAGTGTATCTATTCTTAATATATACCTTATCAATCACTAATCCCGATTCTGCCGGATCATTCAGCAAATCAAATCTGGCTACACGTCTTTTAAGTTTTACATCAATCTGATTATCGGAAGATTCTACATCAGCAACTGTTACATACTCCTTACCATCTGTTTTGATATTGGACATAACAAATGGAGGATTCAACTTACCACTCTCCGCAACAGTCTTACTATTTAGCAGTTCTTCGATTGTATTTGTTGCACTCATATTAGGGAAGTTGTTCTCATCCTCACTCTCCACAATAATAAATCTCTTTTCTCCTCCAGTCGAAGAAGCTAATTCTACAGTATATGACCTTGTATCATCGTTTACACCTACAGAAGCAGCTGCATAATTTAAGACATACCTTTGTTCATACTTACCTTCTTTGCTAAATTGATAAAA
>CAUHML010000158.1 GCA_959606905.1 uncultured Bacteroides sp.
CATCATGAGTTGTATAAAGGAAAACGGTATCATTATATACCATCGGAGCCGGATCGGCGGTATATTTTGTCTGGATAATAGGATTTTGTGCCACTCCCGAAGTGACGGCAGTCATTGCCAACAGGAGTAATACACCCCAAAAATTCAAGTTTTTCATATTCTATCTGTCTAAACAGTTATTTGGTTATTAATACTCCACCATTGCAAGGAATAGTCAATTGCAATTCTTGTTTCTTTCCTATTCCTATTTGTTTCACACCGCCCTGCAATACCTTATCATCACTAAATAGTCTCACCTTTTCCCCATTGGAGAACATCGGCAAATTAACTTTAAGTTTCAGTGTTTCCTTCTGCGCATTTACTCCGGCAATATACCATTTGTCTCCATGACGACGGGCGAGAATAACGTATTTACCAGGATAACCGTCAATGAAACGTACCTCATCCCAAGTCGTTGGAACCTCTTTCATAAAATCAATAGCCCATGCAGGAGCATCGGTCAGATTATTCGGTGCCAAAGCAAAATGCTGTACCGGACTCTGAAATAGAACCGCCGTAGCCAGTGCGTAGACATCTGATGTTACCCGCCGGCTTCCCCGTGGAGCATTATCCGCATTATAATATTTGTTCAATGCACTACCTCCAAAATCCATGCTACCCACAGTATTACGAATAAACGGGTGCAAGGTAGCATTAAAGGCCTCATTATCACAGCTGCCTTGAGAGAAATGAAGATTTTCACTAGCCAATACAGCCTCACTCGATGCGAAGTTAGGATACATACGTTCCCAGCCACGAGGCAAAGTACATCCATGGAAAATAACTAAAAGACCATACTCGTTTGCATCCGACAAGATATCCTCATACAACTGCATAGTCATTTGCTTGTCACCTCCGAAAAAGTCAACTTTTATTCCACGAATACCAATGCTTTGCATCCATTTCATCTCCTTACGTCTGGCTATCGCATTATCCATAATACCTCTCGGAGTTTGCGGAGCATCATTCCAATACCCATTCGAATTATACCACAAATAAAGAGCTACCCCTTTGTCCTTCCCATATTTAGCCAATTCTTCAATTTTATCACGTCCTATTTGTTTATCCCACAAGGCATCCACTAACACAGATTGATACCCCATTGCTGCCGAAAAATCAATATACCGGAGTTGCTCTTTATAATTAGTACTTCCATCCATACCGATAATCCAGCTCCATGAACCCCGTCCATACGTATACTCTCCTTTTGCCGGATAAAGCGGTTTTACAACATCAAAAGGAACCGTTGTCTCCACTATTGGAGCCAAAGTCTTGCCCACAGTAATAGTACGCCAAGGCGTCTCGCCCGGTAATGCTATCCCTGGAGAAACCGTACCATTCCCATTTGCTTCACCTTCTTGCGGAAATCCGATTGTATACGTTCCTCCTTTGTGTCCCAACAGACGGCTCGCACAATATCCACCATTTACTCCCGTTTCGGAAACAAGCACCCAACCATTATCTCCATTACGGAACAGACAGGGAAATGTATATCCTTCTCCCCAGCCATTTTTCCCTGCGACATCATCTGCCGTATAAGACGTCTCATAACTTGGAGAAGTACGGGCAAATCCTCCCATCGGTTTACTTTGCGGACAAAGGAAAGTGGTGGTTCCGTCAGGAAACACAAATCCCGTAGCTTCTTGCTTAACCACGCAACTTAGTGTCTCACCTTGCGGATATATCTTATATTTAAAAGCAACATCGTTATTACTTATGCGGAATATAACATCATAAATTGTTTTCCCTTGTTGCGTAAACGAAAATACAGCTTCATTTGCCACATAACGAACCTTGCTCTGCTTAATAGAAGCTAACTCGTATGTTTCATCTATTTTATTTGTTGAAACATTCTTCTCCAGCGACATCCCCGATGAGAAATCTCCTATATTTGCAATCATCCCCAATGGAGATGGTTTCAAAAAGAGAACATTGTCATAACTAACAGAATAAGAAGGTCTTCCATCCACATCTGAGAGTGTTACTACCAGCTTCCCATCAGGACTTGTTATCTGTTTATTTTCTGCACTTGCAACGCTACTCCCCAATAGCATAGCCATTACTATAAAAAACTTCACCATATTTCTATTTTTTAGATTCTTCTCTGTTGGCATAATCACACATTCTATTACAATCAAAACCTTACAGAAATTGCCTTCCCATTATAATCGACGTTTTTTTGAGTCCCGTCCTGAAGAGTTACAGCAAACTTACGGTTCTTCAACATTCCCTCATACGCACCTTTTCTTGCCCCTATCGTCAATTTACGAGATGCATTATTCCAAGAGATTGGAATTTCCGTATAAGCTCCTTTTTCGTAATTGTAATTATCAAATTCATCTTCATATAAAATGAAGTTTCCATTCGCACCCGCATATACCTTCAATTCAAGATGATCCCACGGTTTTTCAGTGGCATACTGAACTTGTGGACCAACAGGAATGATACTACCCGCTTTTACATACAATGGAATAACATCAAGTGTAGTCTCTTTGGTAATTTCCTTTCCGCCTTCATGTTTCTCGTTTGTCCAGAAGTCATACCATAGCGTTCCTGCCGGTAAGTATATGTTAGTAGATTTCGTTTCCATGAAATCCACAGCAGCGTCAGTTTTTGTTTTTTTCGCTCCATCTCTGTTCCATCCTTCTTCTTCGGAGACTTTTACCACAGCTTCCGGTGTATATTGTGCATGAGTAATCGGAGCCACAAGGATCGATTTTCCAAACATATATTCGTCATTGATATCCCACACCTTTCTGTCATCTACAAAATCCATCATCAAAGCGCGCATAAAACTCGATTGACGATTGCTTACCTCCCAAGAAGTAGAATAAATATAAGGCAACAGAGAGTAACGTAAACCTATCATCTTCTCGATAGCATCATATACAGGCTCGCCTTTCTTTCCGAACTTATAGATTTCCCTATAAACATCCGTCCCGTGCGAACGCATCATCGGATTGAACGTTCCAAACTGCAACCAACGCACATAAAGCTCCTGATACAATGGATTTTTTGAAGCACTATCATCATTCCAGCTTTTATTATAATGTCCTGCAAAAAAGCCACCAATATCACTATTCCAGTGAGGCATACCACACAAAGAAAAGTTTAATCCGGCAGGAATCTGATTTCTAAAACTCTCCCATGTGGAAGCGACATCACCACTCCATACATTTGCACCATAACGTTGCTGCCCCAAGAATCCGGAACGGGTTAAAATAAACACGCGTTTGTCCGAAGTCACTGCACGCTGATGGTCGTAAACCCCTCCGACAGTCATCAACGGATAAGCATTGCGCACCTTACGGAACGAGCCCAGATAGGTTTTGGTATCCATATCCTCCGGCTTCCAATCCAGATGATCGGGTTCGGTAGAGTCCATCCACCAGGCATCCATTCCCAGCTTGAAAATTCCATCATTCAGATATTTCCAATAAATATCACGTGCTTCGGGATTGTAAGCATCATACACCCTTACACCGGAAGGATATTCCATGTTGGGGGGCCATGACTCCAATCCCGATTGCGGCCAGGTAGTGAAGTTAAACAACATACCTTTTTTGTCCAATTCTCTATAAGGTTTGGTCATCGGTCCGAATGACGACCAGATAGATATAGCCATGTGTGCGTTCATCGCATGGACATCCTCCATCATCTTTTGAGGATTATTGAAAGTCGGATTCTGAAAATCCATCGCATTCCACAAATAGTTATGCCCCCAATATTGCCAATCCTGAATAATACCATCCAAAGGAATACCCAATTCACGATATTTACGAACAACGTCTACCACTTCCTCCTGGCTTTTATATCTTTCTTTACTTTGCCAGTAACCATAAGTCCATAAAGGAAACATCGGTGCTTGCCCGGTCAAGCTGCGTACTTGTGCTATTACACCATCGGCATCCTTCCCATACATGAAATAATAGTCTACACAATCACCTACTTCAGAACGAAAAGATGTTTCAACTTCGTTGTCCGTAAAAAGAGTCGGCGAATAGTTATCCCAAAACACACCATATCCTTTGGTGGACTGGAAGAATGGCGACACATCTTCAACATTTCCCTGTATCAGATTTTTGGTCATGTTCCGCTGAATCATCTTTCCATTTTGCAATTGTCCCAAACCATAAATAGCTTCCTCCTTATCTAATACAAAAGGTTGATAAACCTGATAAGTTTTTGTCCCGGCATCATCGAAATCGATAAACTGCATACCGGATTTCTCTGCCAATAACGACTTGCCATCCTTTGAGAAATAAGAAACAATTCCCGTCCCGGTGTCCACACTGACACTTAGTTCACTGGTATTCAATACAATCTTATTATCTTGTATATCAACTTTGAAACTCACCTTTTCAGGTTTGGCAATTACAGAAAGACTCTGTTTTTCATAGGCAACACCTTCCGGTGACTTTATTACTCTCGCCACAGCAGGCGCAAAGAATTGTACTTCTATATCCACTGCATTTACAGTGGTTTTGATACCGGACGATGTTTTCTGATAGTTCTGTGCGAATAAGATATTTGTGCTGAAGCATAAACATATACCCCAAAATAGATGATGTATTTTCATAATTATAGAATGATAAGGTTTCTAATTAATAACCAACAGATGTTGCATACAGTCCAATCATTGCTCCTGTAAAGCCACCAGCCTCATTAGTAGAAAGAATATCGCCGGAAACGGTTCCTCCTAAATTTAGGAAACTCTTGCCATCAATCGAATAATTAAAACGATAATCATCTCCATTGGCTGTTACTTGCAGTGTCACAGGTTTCTCTGTTTCTATCTTCACCTCACCCAGGACACTCGCTTGTCCTTTTTCGGTTCTTTGCAGTATCAGGTAATAGTCTTTTCCCTTTTTAGTGATACCGAAAACATAGTGATATCTTTCATTTTGATAACATGTTATACCGGCAAAATCTTTCTCATTTTTTGGTTTGTACTCCATGGTTGCTGCCGCGGTAAATTGATTATGCTGTTGACGGTAGAACAAAGTAGAAGTAGGTTTCACTTCATTGATATTTGAGGTAAAAGGGATGATCCGCAACCCTTTATCGGTCATCTCAACGAATTCTTCACGAGGACCTCTAAGACCGATCCATCTAAAATCTAATGTCTTATCGGAGAAATCATCCTTAAAGACAAAGTTGCCACTAGGCAAATAACCGTTTTTTCCTGTTTGGTTCTCTACTCCCGAAGGCATCTTCAATGTAGGTTTCATAGGGATAAGCCCATTCTCGAAAACAGGAAATGTTCCGCTCCAGTCCACCGGAAGAATAAAAGTTTCGCGTCCGGTATTCACTCTGTTCTTCTCATTGGGGCGTATTCCTAAAAATACACCATAATATTTTCCGTCGGGTCCCTCCACTAAGTCTGCATGACCAGCCCAGTCTACTTTATCCGCCCGATTTGCAGGAAAATAACGTTGAGTTAAAATAGGATTATTATTTGACGGAAGATAAGGTCCTTTCGGATGATCACTTACAAAAATGACTTCGCTATGCCAGCCTCCGGTTCCTCCTTCCGCACACATTAAATAATAACGTCCATCTTTCTTATAGATATGAGGAGCTTCAATCCATATCGGCTTTTCTTCTATATTGACGCCACCGTTTACGATGATCCGGTCCGTTCCCGGAACCACTTTATCATTCTCCACATCATAATCCCATATTTTTATAACACGGTGTCCCGAGTAACGCTCGTTTGCTTTAGCAGGAGCATCATTATGTACCACGTATGCCTTGCCATTATCATCAAAGAAAAGAGAAGGATCAATGCCTTCAAATTGAAGTTTGATCGGATCACTCCAGCCATTCTCCGGATTCTTTGTCTTTACCACCATATTTCCAAAGCCACCGGAAAATTGAGTGGTTATCATATAAAACGTATCATTATTGGGATTATATCTTATAGCAGGAGCATATACACCAGCACTAATACCACAATCTTCAACCTTTAATTGTGACGTTCTGTCCAGCACATGGCCGATTTGTTTCCAGTTGACCAGATCATTAGAATGGAAAATAGGTACCCCGGGAAACATAGCAAAAGATGAGCACACTAAATAATAATCATTCCCTTTCCGCGTTATACTCGGATCGGGATAGCAACCCTGCAAAATAGGATTATAGAACTCACCCGGCTTTAAAGGATTGTTTTGATAAATAGCATCCTCCCCCTGATAAATAAATTGCGTAAAGACAGGAGCATTTTTCGTTATTTTACCCTTGCCACTCACCTCCATATTAAAAAACAACATAATAAATACGACAAGCCCCACGGATTGCCAGCCCGACAAAATCAATTTTAATGTTCTCATATTATCACTTTTTATTTTCTATAATTTCCTGTTCCATAGTAGTGTTTGCAAATGTATCGATTCGGTTTTATCATATATGTACAATCATGATACAGGCATCTATATACAGGTTACATTTATCACAGACATGTAACATGATTCTTTTCTGATGTAACAAAAAGCCCCAAAACAGAAAAATGGTAAGATAAATAACTACATTACCTATTATTTCAGCACTTTTATTTTCCACCATATAAAATACTGAATATCAGGCATTAGCAAATATTCATTTTCCTTTAAAAGAAAGCCCCCGTTGGTTTAAAAGAAACGGGGGCTTGGTTTAAAAGAAACGACCCGTTCCTTTTAAAGGAACAAGGTCGTTCTTTCTTTATTCATTCAATAAATAAATCCGGATTGTCTATCTGTAAAAATAAACAAAATTCCAAAGCGGTATTACTGTACGTTCATTACAATCGTTTTCAACTTATTTCTATCAGAAGTTCCTCCATACAGTAATTCATAAGTACCTTCCAACGGACGCATCGTATTCGACTCTGCATCAAACCATTCAAAGTTCTCACCGGTAAGAGGAATAGCTACTGATTCAGTTTTCCCTGCCGGAATATGAACGCGTTTGAAGGCACGCAAGGTATAACGGGGACCTTCCTTATCACCCGGACGTCCCAAATAAACCTGAACCACCTCTTCTCCATCACGTTGCCCGACATTGCTTACCGGAATAGTCAATACTACATTTTCACCTTTAGCGATTGTATTCTTGCTCAATTTAGCTTCTCCATAAGTAAAGTCAGTATAACTCAACCCATGACCGAATGGGAAAAGTGGTTGCTGTTGCATATATCGATAGGTACGTCCCTTCATGGAATAGTCTTCAAAGTCCGGCAATTGATTCACATCCTTATAGAAAGTGA
>CAUHML010000159.1 GCA_959606905.1 uncultured Bacteroides sp.
GTATCCAACACACTCAAGGTGGGACAAGAAGTAGTGGTGCAAATCGTAAAGGAACCTATCTCCACCAAGGGACCGCGACTGACGTCCGAGATTTCATTTGCCGGACGCTACCTCGTGCTTATCCCTTTCAATGACAAGGTTTCTGTTTCGCAAAAAATTAAATCGAGCGAAGAACGCGCCCGCCTGAAACAGTTGCTGATGAGCATCAAGCCGAAAAATTTCGGTGTCATCGTCCGCACGGTAGCCGAAGGCAAACGCGTAGCCGAACTCGACGGAGAGCTTAGAGTCCTGGTTAAACATTGGGAAGATGCAATGGCTAAAGTACAGAAAGCCACCAAGTATCCGACGTTGATTTATGAAGAAACCAGCCGCGCCGTAGGTTTGTTGCGCGACCTCTTCAACCCTTCTTTTGAGAATATTCACGTCAACGACGAGGCTGTGTACAATGAAATTAAAGACTATGTATCACTGATTGCGCCCGACCGGGCTAATATCGTGAAACTGTACAAAGGTCAACTTCCCATTTACGACAATTTCGGTATCACCAAGCAGATTAAATCATCGTTTGGTAAAACAGTCTCTTACAAGAGTGGTGCCTATCTGATTATTGAGCACACTGAGGCGCTTCACGTAGTAGACGTGAACAGCGGTAACCGCACCAAGAATGCCAACGGGCAGGAAGGTAACGCACTCGAAGTAAATCTGGGAGCCGCCGACGAGCTGGCTCGCCAACTGCGATTAAGAGATATGGGTGGTATCATCGTCGTGGACTTCATCGATATGAATGAAGCCGAAAACCGTCAGAAGCTTTATGAACGAATGTGTGCCAATATGCAGAAAGACAGGGCACGGCATAATATTCTGCCGCTCAGCAAATTCGGGCTGATGCAGATTACACGCCAGCGTGTGCGTCCGGCTATGGACGTCAACACGACCGAAATTTGTCCTACCTGCTTCGGAAAAGGCACTATCAAGTCGTCCATTCTCTTTACGGACACTTTGGAGAGTAAAATTGATTATCTGGTCAACAAACTGAAGGTTAAGAAATTCTCGTTACACGTCCATCCGTATGTTGCCGCCTACATCAATCAGGGACTCGTTTCCCTGAAACGGAAATGGCAGATGAAATACGGATTCGGTATCAAGGTTATTCCAAGTCAGAAACTCGCTTTCTTACAATATGTGTTCTATGATACACATGGAGAAGAAATCGACATGAAGGAAGAAATCGAAATCAAATAGACAGAAAAGGCGGCTCGTGGGAAACGGGTCGCCTTTTTGTTTCTATCATTCCAATTTATCAATTTCTTCGGTTGTAAGTCCGGTACATTCCGAAATTAGTTCGAGAGAAAGACCTTTGGATTTCATGATACGGGCTGTTACTTCCTTTTCTTTCTGCATCCCCTTCTTTTCAGCAAAATCCAGCGTATTGAAATAGTCATTGTAGACTTTCCATTCTTCTTCGTACTGTGCTCTTTCCTCCTGGGTCATATTTGCTTTGGAAGCCAGCTTTTCCAGTCGTTCGAAGACGGCTTTTCGTGCCTTAAAAGGCATTCTGTCAAGTGTATCCATATGCTTTAATATATAAATCCAGCGTTCAAAATCCGTATTGCATTCATCCTCTTCTTTATTAAAGTTTGGCAATTCGATAAAGATTTGCCGAAACTTGTCATTAAAGAGCTTTCCTGTAGCCCGGTCGGATAAGACAACATCTGTCCTTATCGTTGCAGGCATGTCCTTGTCCATTACAAAGTTCATGAAGAACACTCCATATACAGCATCCAACCGGAAATTCCATTGTCCCCTTTTGGCTTGTTGCGTAATGGCCCTTGAGAGATAGAAAAGAGCACGGTCCTTAAAATAAGGTTGTTCCCGATTCTGCATTTCCACGATAATACGCTCACCTGTATCGGTCATGCAGTAGATATCGTAGATGATCCCTCGTTCATTTTTTACTTCCGGCTGTTGTTCGTTGTTGAGGAACTGAATGTCGGTTATCACATGCTCTCCTACGAGCAAATCATTTAAGAAGCTGATTAATAACTCCTTTTCTACCTCTCTGCCGAATAAAAACTTAAAGCCGTAATCGGTAAAGGGATTAATAAATCTTCCCATTATACGTGTTGATTGTGTATCTTACAACAAAGATAAGGCTTTTTTGTTGAATAAGAACTGGTTGGAATAAAAAATGAGTTGTTCACAAAGAACATTTTTCCTTTAGAATAAGAGAGAAGGAGATGTAAGGACGAAAAGCCCGGACTTTCTCAAGCCCGGGCTTTTGCTATCCTTAAAAACATCCACTCTGTTTATAGGGGAAAATCATGACCGGCAAATAATACCGATGCAATGAGAGAGATGCATTAAGAACCATAATAGAGGATGCCTGTGGGAAATTAGGGAAGGCATCCTCTGTGGGAAACAGCAAAGACATACTTTCACAAGCACCTCATTTGCTGTAAAATCTTCACTCTCAGGTGAAGAAAGGGTCTATTGCAAAAGTTCGGACTTTCACAAGTTCGGACTTCTTAACGTTCTTCAGCCACGCAAATACTTACCCGGTTTTCCTCCGGAGTAGTATAAGGTTGAACGGTATCACCTTTATAATCAACTGTTATCCTATCAGCAGCAACACCTTTCGCTTTCAGGATTTCAGCAACATTATTTGCACGTTTCTTTGACAATTCACCGTTAATCCGAGAATTACCGGTATCAGCATCTGCATAACCTGTCACAGTAACCTTAGCAGCAGGATGTTTCTCAAGATATTCTATCAAAGAAGATATTTTAATCATCTGATCATCTTGTATCTTTGCAGAATTCAGAGCAAAGAAAATACTCTTCTTCATCGGTTCAATTACCGCTTCCTTTTCAGGTTGTTCTTTTTCTATTACAGGCGTAGTTTTTGGCTGTTCCACTGCCACAGGTTCCGGTTCATAATACACCGGTGCCGTTCGAGTATAGCTTTTGCCTAATTTAATACTCAAACCTACAAAAGCATTAATCTGCCAGTCACAATTACCGGCTTTCTTTGAGTTAAACTTATCAGAAAGCAAATTAGCGTTACCTTCGATATTAATAGACAGCCGATCATTCAAACGAAGATCACAACCAAGCCCTAAACGACCGGCAACAAGATTCTTACTGCCCTGCCAAAGATATTCCATTTGATAAGTTTTTGTATCCAATGCATTCGCTTCATCATTATCAAACGCATGATTCAAACCTACACCGACAAAAAGATAACCATTGAATATTCGTTTAGGATTGAAGCCGCAGAATAGAGTACTCAGGTCGGTCATAAAATCAACATTTCCCTGAAGATATTTATATTGGTAGTCCTGCTCCGGATTAACCCATCCACCTTTTGCCTGCCAACCACTCACACCAACACGTGCACCAAATGCAGGAGCAAACTTATAACCCACGTTGAGAGCAGCAGCAGGAGATACAAGATCGGTAAATTTAGCTTCACCAATAGTATGAGCAGCCCCTATTTGTGCCTGAATGAACCAATGCGGCTTGAAAGTTATTTTTTCAGGTTCTTTTATGCGTTGTTCTTGATTCTGAGCAAAGATCATTGTGCTGGATAGGGCCAGCAATCCTATAAATAAACTCTTTCTCATAAACGTTCATTATTTGATTAATAAGAAGAGAGTGCACTATAAGAGTACACTCTCTCTCAAATATATAACTTCAGTTATTATTCAACCGGGAACTCATCAGCATTCCATGCCTTGATAGTAAACTTACCGGTAAGTTTTCCTCCACCAAGAACCGGACTTGTTTCTGTACAGTCCGTAATAACTTGACTAGGTTTAACCTTACCGTATTCAATTGTGAAGGTTATATCACAAGTTGCATTTTGTCCCTTAGCAAGAGTATTCTGTCCTTCAAGATTCCATGTCACTGTTCCGTCTGCATTCAGAGTAAACTTATTTTCCCATTGAGTCGGAATGACACTACCCTTAGCCAGATTAATAGTAACATTAGCTGACTTACCCAGAATCTTCTCACCAGCCGTAGTTAGAGCACCGTCTTTATACAACTCAACAGAAGAATCTTTAGAAGATGTGACAGTGATATACTTCTTCAAATCTTCAGTAGTATATGCTTCTGTTCCATCCTTTACATTTATAATATTCTTACTCAAAGAAACCTTGGCCGGATTAACGAACTTCACATTTACCGTACCGGCTTCAATCTTATCACCATTACAAAGTACTGCGTACACTTTTACAGGAACAATAACTTCTTCTTCGTTAGTCAACTGTTTTGTAAGTACAATCCAATCAAGATTAGCACCATGAGTTGCACACCATTCGCTACCCAGTACAGCAACAGGACTACCTATTTCAGGATCAACGATATCTAACTCATAGTCAGCATAGTCAGCAGCAAATTCTCCAAGATCAATAGCCTCATTCAAATCAAGATACAAAGCTGCACCATTATCTGTTTCCTTGCTACCTTTACAAATTGCAAATCCGTTTTCCCAAGCCTGAGTAATACGATAATCATTAACATTCTTAATTCCGCCATTTGCTAATGTAGGATAGTTCTGTACCTTTACAACATAAGGAATAGCAACATATACCGGATATTGACGATATTGAGAAGAAGCTGCCGCAGCTGCATCCTTTTTCTTGTATACGCCGTAGAAAGTATAAGTACCATCCTCTGTTATCTTACTAATAGCACTCTCGTCAATATTAAATACTACCTGACGATTATCTGCATTATCTTCAGCGCCGGCAAGTTCCGTTATTGAAATTATATTAGTGCTCTTGAATTCCTCAGGAACGTTAGCCTGATCTGTTACAAATTCATAGATATTAGCAAATTCTTCTTTTGACAGTGCATTCAAGCCGAGTTCAGAACCAATATTCGGATATACTTGAGTACTCATGTACTTCACAGTCGTCGTATAATTCAACGCAGGATCAACGAAGCACTCCCAGTCAACAGTCTTAGTTTCTGAAACCGGTGCTTTGTAATTCTTGCTCACTGTCCATTCATTGCCAACATATAAGAATTTAATATAAGCTACAGCTACTACAGCATTACCATTGTTAGTATCCTTTACAGTAGCTTTCACTATCGGAGTTTTTCCGATGCATGACATATTAACACCTTCGTAGTTGACAGCTTTCAATGTAGAGCCTTCCAACGTTGCATAGTTAATCTGGTCTGTTCCATTTACATCGTACTCACACAGTACATATTCAATTGAAAGTTTCTTAGCAGCCAAATTAACAACTTCACTTTCGCCAGCTTTTGTCATAGCAACAGCTACATATTCATTCAAATCAACACCAGCAATAGCTTCGTTATATTGTAGCGCTTGAACCAAATGGGCATTAGCGGGGGCTGCTACATTATTCGCATCAATTGCTGCATCCTGACCTTTGACATCACTCCATTTAGTAGCAAGTTTATCTGTTTCCTTAATAGTTTTGCTTTCAAGTTCGCAATTATCAACTAATGTGAATGACACTTCTTCTTTCTGGTTATATACAGCAAAATAATTAGTTGTAAATGTTTGACCATTAGTAGTAGTCATACGCAAAGCCAACATATCCAATGCTTCAGGATCAGTTTCAGCCTGATTCATATCACCAACGATAGACGCGGTCAAAATACCGTCCTCCATACTAAGAGTTGCAGTAGCACCGATATCAGCTCTAGTAGTATGGTTCGTAGCTTTTTTATACAGTACGGTTGCTCCTTCAGCTCCACCTCTAATTTGAGCTAACGATGCAGAAGCCGGATTAATATAGAAATTCGCTTCGCCCGGGAATGAAGATAATGTTTCATCTCCAGTTGCAGTATAAGTGGTATCAGCCGTCGCTGTTCCAACAACCTTATTATACGAATATGAGCCAAATGCTACAGCTTCAATACCATTATAATAATCTTTCGGAATCCATGAGAAACCTGTGATAGGCAAAACATCCAGAACAGACAAGTGAGTCGTTACATTATCGACAGTGATATCCCAGCCCACTTTTGCGCCATCTACTACATAATCAATAATTGCAACACTTGTTTTATTATGTAATGGCACCGTGACACCTGTTTTTATACAGTTATCCTTGTCCGTCTTCAAACCATACCAGATCACACCGTTCTCATCCATCCAGAACAAGGAAGGATCCAAAGTTGTATCTTCAGTAATAGTATCCTTGTCAGTAAGAGTAAATGACTCGGAAGACGTGCTGCCATCATCCCCCTTCAAAGTAACAGTTACAGTAGTAGTATTGCCCTCTACACTTTTGCTGATCTCCACACTATACTTAGTATTAGTATCTTTGTCAGGAATAGTATAAGTAGTCGGAGTTCCATTTTGATCCGTTACTACTAATTTTCCATCAGCAAAAGACACAGACTTCACATAAGCCAACGATCCAAATTTTGTATTCAAGTCGGCCAATGTTTTTTCGATTGCATCTACACGTTCGCTTAGACCATTGATGTCGTCATCGTAGTCTTTACAAGATGTAAATGTTCCTGTAGTAGACGCTAACAATGCTCCAAACAGGACTGCACTTAAAAACTTTTTGTTCATAATAAAAAAACTTTTAATTTATAAATTAAAAAATAAAAATATAGTCTCTCGATGTCGATTCAAAAATCCCGGATATTGCCCCTTCATTAATTTCTGTAACCTCCTTTTCTTTTTCATTTTGCTTTAAGCCCATAGTTCTTATAATATGAGCACGAAACTTGTTCCCAACGCATTTAGTCCGTTACTGTATAGGTAACGGAGAAACCTTTGCGCCTGCTCTTTTGGAGTAGTCAATACTGAAAAATGATACGATAGATTATGAAACTTCTTTACCCCTGCTTCTGACAAGCGGCAGAGGGGAGGGAAATCTTTGGCATAATTTAGAAGTTAACAAAGCCCTAATACAAAGAATCCACGTGTTTTATCTGTCCTAGTTCCGCTTTTAAGTAGTTTATTAGAAAAAATGTGTGATTTCGTTTGGTTGTTTTAAGAAATATGCTCATATTTGCACCGTCATTTATTCCCGTTACCTATACAGTAACAGTTTTATAATCAGGCGATTACTCCTATCACAGAACGCTTAACAAAATCAAGAACCTGTTTATTTGCTTCATCAATTTTTTTGCTTCGGAAAGGCTTGAGATATGTTTCTGTTACCGTAATGGAAGAATGTCCCATAGCTTCGGAGATAATACCCGGATGAATTTCGCAATAATAAGCCG
>CAUHML010000160.1 GCA_959606905.1 uncultured Bacteroides sp.
AAACTATATAACCTTATAGGATTTCCTTCTTTCATTTCAGGCTTATAAAGTGCTTGCAAAACAGCTTACCTTTGCTGTCATATTG
Organism: uncultured Bacteroides sp.; assembly: GCA_959606905.1. The sequence continues at coordinate 86 of CAUHML010000160.1, forward strand.
TCCATTCCAATCCCCCTCGTATTACCCAAATAGTATTTTTGCAGCAGACTCTAACTGTCTTCTTTCCTCAGTATCATCATATCCGTTCCTTCGGTCATCAATCCCTTTCACTACATCCAGATAAAACAGTCCACTCCGATTGCAGTATAAATAGATTTTCTTCACACCATTCATTTTAAATCTCGCCTCTGCATTGCCCTGTGGATACAGCTTTACCATCTGTATCCTGTCTGCAGAAACAGCCGCAATAAACGAAATATAATGCTGCTTTGTCATATCGTGCTCAATCTGCACATAATATTCATCTTCCACCTGTTCTACGAAGATTTTATGATGTTCGTCTGTCTCCTCAGCTTCTTCCTGCTGTAGCTGCAATCCATGACACTGAATTACTGTTTCTCCCATGCTGTGAACAATATTTCCACACACCGGACACACATAGAAATGTGAACGCAGCATATTGGATGATACATTGGAATTAACTATTGTATTACCGGAAATAAGCTCTGTCACCGACACCGATAATGCATTGGCAATGGATTCTAATAGTGTGATATCCGGATATCCTTTCGCTGTTTCCCATTTGGAAATTGTCTTTGCACTGACTGACAACTTATCTGCCAGTTGCTGTTGTGTCATGTTTTTTTCCTCACGCAGTCTCTTTATAACTGCACCTGTTACATACTGATTCATGTTCGTTACCTCCATGACACCATTCTATTTCAGCGTATGAATATCCTCAACCTACGGAGAGTAGAGTTCGAATTTGCTCATTTATTTTTCCATCCCATCCAGAAGCTTTATAAATCTTTTATCATTCATCTGCTCATTCGTGACATATTCTCCGTTATAAAACAATGCATAGGTTGTAACCGGTGTCGGAGCATTCTGCGCTTCTTCTTTCGTTTCCAGTCTGATTGCCTGAAACGGAACCTCTCTTTCCTTGGCAACTTCAAGAAGCATCGGAACATATTTTGCATTAAACGGACATTGATCGGTATAGTACAATACATAGCCTTCCTGCTCAATGTGTGGATGCTTCGCACACTCCTTAAATTCAGGCTTAGCCGCATCCAAAGAAAAAGGCAGATACCAGAGCTGAATACCATTATCTGCTTCATCACAGACTGTAAAGTCCTTATATTTCAGGAACTTCGGGTCTGCCAGAAAAGGCTTTTTCTTGGCGGCTGACAGGATACAGATTCCCTTTTTCCCCTTTGCTTTGCTGTCTTCTATACAGGCATTCAGTAAATCAGTCGAATAACCATTGCCTTTGAAAGAACCAGCCACCCACAAACAGTCAATATACATATAACCCTCTGCCATGATTGGATTCCATGCATTTTCTGCCGGAATATACTCGATAAAGCATTTTCCACGCTCTATACTCTTGAGAAATACCAATCCATCATCAAATCGCTCTTTCAGCCAGTTTTTCTTTGATATTACCTGTATATCCCTGTTGCTTGAAATCGCACAGCAGATATGCTCTTTTTCAATATTTTCTTTCGTCACTCTTATATATTTCATGAATTTTCTCCTTATTCTTAAAGTTTAAATAGGCGTTTGCAAAACGCCACAAGCCGCATAAATACGGCATTTTTTTGCTACTAAAATCAAAAATCTCCTCTCGGTTTGTGATATAATGGAGTTGCTAAAAACCAATTAACCACGCCCCGAAATGAGACATGTCTATGATACCACAAAAACAACTCTCTTTGGCAGATATTTTTGAAGATTGTAAAGATATTTATGAATCTGACAAACCTCAGTTCCTTACTCTGCTCGAAAATCACATTGACCTTGATAAAATTATTCCGACTTCTTTTTACAAGCATTACTACGCATCCACTGGCAGAAATCGTAAATATCCTTTGAATGCAATGCTTTGGGCTTTGATTATTCAACGCCTCTTTTCTATTCCAACAGATTCGCTCCTGTTAATCTTCCTTCACTATTCCAGACACCTGAGGGAATTCTGCGGCTTTACTAAAGTTCCTGACGCTTCAAAAATCACTCGTTTTAAACAGGATTTTTTAATGGACTTACAATCAGTTTTTGATAATCTCGTAGATATCACGGAACCAATCTGCCAGGACATTGATGGTAATCTCGCCTCTATGCTTTTATTTGATACTTCAGGAATTGAAGCATACCCCGGTGTGGAGCGTGGCTCACAAGAATGGGATGACACTTACAAAATCCGAGTAAATGTTGAAAAATCAATCAACCACTTTAAAGACAGTTTTTGTGTCGCTAATCGAAAAACAACGAACGAAAAAACACTTCATGCGGATTTACTTCTTGCTGGTATATCACAGTTATTAACTGTAGTTGTTGCCGACGAAATCCATCAACGACAATACATCAGAAGTCTAAAGTCTTTCATAGCCTAGGACTTACCAACTTCATAAAGCCAGAGGCTTATTAAAGTGCGCCTAAAATGTTCTGTTATCCACTTTTCATTCCAGGATTCGTGCAAGGCACGAATGCATCCCTGTTTAAATTCAAGATTGCGAACGAGCTTAGCGAGTTTCGCAATTACCTAACACAAAACTTACCAAACACCTCTAGCTAATATAGTAATTATATCATACTGCAACTCTCACCAACATCCATAGCATGCTGACCTTGATTGTACATTTTTATTTTCCACTAAATGTACATATTTATTTTATCATTTACAATAATCTCCTTACACTTTTAAGCCCCCTCGTGGCAAGCTACTCATATCCTATTCATTTTCCTTTTTGTCAGATGCAGGAATTTCATCCGACCTGCCATAAAATTTCTTTCTGTCTATTGCTTTTTAGTGCACTGTTGTTTAATATATTCCATGTGAGGATTCTGTTTTCATTTTTATCTTAACGAATGGGTCTTTACGCTATATGACTTTAGTCTCTGTAGAATGAATATTCAAGTTAAAGGTGAATTTTTATAAAGGAAACAGGCCAATTGCGATAATATAGGAGAAGAAAATGTATGCACGGATATTACCAAAAAAATCTAAAAAAATGGCATAAAACTTTAAATTCTTACATGAATTATATCAGCTATACCGTTTGATTTTCGAATATCTGGAAGCTTTCTACAATACGAAACGAATTCATAGCCATTGTAACTATATGTCACCAAATGAATTCGAACGAGTATATGAAAGAACACACACTGAGGCTGAGCTTCTGGCGGGTTAAAATGGGGAAAAATTTCTCATTTTAACTTGTACTAAATCTTGACATAGAACCAGACGGACAAAGCACCTTTTCCTCGGACAGAATATCCGCGATCTGATACACGCCCTTGCCGTCATTGACCATGCGGAAGATGCGGCGCACAACGGCGGCAGCTTCCTCGTCGATAATCCAGCGTTGCTTGTTCTCCGGTCTTTCAGATACCCGTAGATGGGATGATTCCCGTGTGTATTCTCTGTGCCAGAGCATACTATGTGCTTTTTGAGTGGGAGCAGTACAAGGATAACCTTCTCTCCGTTTTTCAAATCAATAAGGGCGGGCTTGCCATTTATGGAGGCATCCTCGGCGGTGTTGCTGTTGTACTGATTTACTGCAAGGTCAAAGAACTTTCCTTCTGGTCGCTTGCAGATACGCTGATTTCCAGCCTTGTTCTTGGACAAGCCATCGGACGTTGGGGGAATTTTGTGAATCAGGAGACTTACGGAAATCTGATCACAAATCTAGATCTCCAATTCTTTCCGTATGATGTTTACATAGAGGAACTCGGGCAGTGGCATCAGGCGACGTTCTTCTACGAATCTGCACTGAATACACTGCTGCTGATTGTCATGCTGATCTCCTATCCGCATTTCAGAAAAAAGGATATCTGCTTCCGTTTTACATGATTGGCTATGGCGTGATACGCTGCTTTGTAGAGGGACTTCGTACTGACAGTCTCTATCTGATGCCAAGAGTCCGCGTGTCGCAGGTGTTGTCTGGCTGGCTGCCTGATTCTATTGGGTGTTTTACTTGTAGGTATTATTCGCAGAAGGAGGGATATACAGGCATGAAACTAATTTGCTCTTTATTTATCACATTCTTAAAAATCGGTGCGTTCACCTTTGGCGGCGGATACGCTATGATTGCGCTGCTTGAAAATGAGTTCGTTGAAAAGAAAAAATGGCTTGAAAAAAGCGAGTTTCTGGACATGGTTGCGGTAGCCGAATCCACGCCAGGACCAGTCGCCATCAACAGTGCGACTTACATTGGTTACAAAATTGCAGGATTTGCGGGTGCAACCATGTCCACACTTGCTGTCTGCATTCCATCTTTCTTTGTAATTTATGGTATCTCGCTGTTCTTTGATCAGTTTCTCAGTTTGCGCTGGGTTTCCTGCGCATTCAGCGGGATTCAGGTATGTGTGATCTATCTGATCCTTACCGCAGGACTGAAAATGCTTAAAAGTATTGACAAAAACACACTAAACTTGACGCTTCTCACGTTGGTCATGGCTTCCATGCTCTGTTGCTCGATCACAGCAGTTTCGTTTTCCTCTGTGTTTTACATCCTGATCTGCGGCGCGGTCGGGCTTGTTGTTTTCTTTCTGCGAAAAATCCGGAAAGGAGATGGGAAAACGTCATGATATATCTGCGTCTCTTTCTGAACTTTTTGATGATCGGTGCCTTGTCTTTCGGCGGCGGCTATGGAATGGTTTCGCTGGTACGCGAAAGGGTGCTTTCCAACGGCTGGCTGACAGAGAACGAGTTTCTGAATTTTATTGCCGTATCTGAATCCACACCGGGATCCCTTGCCGTGAATATGGCAACCTTTATCGGCTCAACACAGGGCGGAATCCTCGGTTCATTTGTTGCAACGCTGGGCGTGGTGTTGCCGTCATTTTTGATTATTCTCTTAATTGCATCCGCACTAAAGAATCTGATGAAATATGCACCCGTCAACGCCTTTTTATCGGGAGTTCGTCCGTGCGTTGTAGCGATGATCCTTGCGACCGCGCTCAGCATGGCGCTGTCTACGCTGTTTGGCCTCACAGATTTACAGGCCGGATTTGCGCCCGATTTGCGCTCTATCGCAGTATTTGCCATGCTCGGAGCAACACATCTGATTTGTAAAATAATCAGAAAAACAGCTCCATCGCCAATTCTGATGATCCTGTTTTCAGCAGGCCTCGGAATCTTGTTTTGGTGAATATTCTAGCATGGCGATTGAATTTATTTCCAACTTCAATAGCAATTCCTGCTGAACCGCGCTTATTTCATTGCGTATAATTTCGAGCGACATCACCCTTCATTCATGATGCCGCTCCGCGCTTCAACCATACCATTCTGCCACAAATGAGCTGACCCATCGTTGTAATAGGGGATGTGAAAAAACTCGATTGAGTTTTTTCGCATCTCCATTTTTGTACCTGTTGTGTATAAATGACTGAAATCATGCGCAAAGAAAGCGCTCTTCCCCTACCACATAGAAATTCTTTTTTGAATCTATGCGGCAGTTCTGTTTCTCATCTTTTTTTTCTGATATTTATATAGATTGTGGCCTATCGCCACGAGTAAAACTTCCAGTTTGACTGAATGAATACCTCTTCGGACAATTCTCTTGTACCAACGGTCGTTTTTCATAATTCCGAAAGTGCCTTCTGCTTGTATCGAACGGTTCATTCGTAATAGCGCACCGTGGATACTTTCTAGGTTTTTGATTACTTCCTGATGCATAGATGATAGGTTTTCTCTCTCATTGGCTATCCCTCCATCTTTCAAATGTATTTTTGATTATCTCCACATCTTCCTCTGTATCAGAAGAAATAAATATATGTACGCTCTGAAAAGCTTTCTTTAAGCTATTGGCATAATCCAGTTCTGTGCCTTTCATCGGCAGCTTAATCAGCCTTATTCCTCTTTGCTTGCACATATATGCTTTCATTATTTCTATATTCTCATCGGCACTTCCTGACTCAATAGCCAACTTTTCTGAAGGTATGTATGTTTCAAGCGGAACTCCAAGCAATCGGTCAGAACCAAGTTCTGCTTTCAAGCCTTTCTTATTAGAATAATAGCTGACAGCCAAAGCAGGAAACAATGACAAATATTCTTGCTCACAAATTCGGCAGCCTTTATTCAATATCGTTCTTTCATTTATCTTCATACTCCACGAATGACCGTGCCTGCATTTCCACCACGCTCTCTTTGCTGAAGTTCGTGATACTTCTGTCGGCTTCAATTTATTCTGTTCATAATCCCATTCACTGAGAAGCTGATTATCTGTCGTCGCCAAATCATTATATCCGGCAAGAACTTCTCTCTCCGCACAAACGGGGCATACCGTACCTTTCACACGAGCATTGATAACTGATTTCCACTCGTTACCGCATTTACCGCATCTCCACCAGACATTTTTCCTCGACTTTGCATTTACCTCATCAGGTTTCAACGGCAAGTTCTTTTCTGACCACTCCGAAGCAATTTCAGGGTGTGTTGTCTGCAAATCGTTAAATCCTTTCAGGAATATGTACCCACTGCAATACGGGCAACCAATTTTATTTATTGTCCTGCTCTTAACAGCAGCTTCCCACTCGTGTCCTTTCTCACATCTCCAAATCACTTTCTTATGAGAACCAATAGAAACCTCTGTCGGTTTTATCTTATTCTTTTTCGACCACTGCTTTACCAGTAATGGTTCTAATGTCGCCAAATCGTTAATACCTGCAATCACTCTCGCACCGGAACATATCGGGCATTTTTCTCCATTAGAACGAGCCTTAACGCTTGTCTGCCATTCGTGACCGCAAGCACCTCTCCACCATACTTTTTTATTTGAACCGAAAGTAATGTCATCAGGTGTAAGCGGTAAGTTCTTCTCCGACCACTCCGAAACAAGCTCCGGGTGTACTTCTGCTAAACTGTTATTCATAGCCAAACCTCAACCTCCTTGTGCTTAGAGTATATGAAGTTTTGGCTTTATCTTGTAGTTTGCGAATATCCGTATAAATAGAAAAAGCCCTTTGAGAAAAGGATTTTTCCTCTCCCAAAGGGTAGTTTAA
>CAUHML010000161.1 GCA_959606905.1 uncultured Bacteroides sp.
GTCTGAATATTTCTCAACATAATATGCTTTTTCTATTTCCGTAAAAGTGAATCTCGCCCGCTCGTCCTTATCATTCTGCAGGCTGTACCCCTGATAACAATCCCAGTACACATTCATCTTCGTTCTCTCTGCGTCAATATGCTCACTATTTTCTACATCAATTCAGATGCTCTGGACACTACCTCGTTGTAATCCTAACCATTCTCGATTGCCTCGAACATGGCACTGAGATTTGCATTCACACCGATGTGACTGCCCTCCGGAGTGACGCTAATTGCATCATAGGAAGCATTCAGCTTCTCAACGTGATGCTGACTGAGGTTTGCATCAATACCATGATCAGCAAGTGCCTGGTGAAGATCCTCTTCGATTCGTTCTTTGAACTGTTCATAATACATAGTTTTGTTTTCCTTTCTGTTTTTGATTTGGTTAATCCGGATCGTCACCCGGAATTGCAGATATGAAAAAAGCGCCAGACTCGCAATCTTCTAATTACGAGCTGACGCTCTCTACAATGTCCATATTCAATTCTTCTGCAAAAGAAAAACAAACGTGAGGTCCGTCACCACTCCGGTGATTTCGTTCACGTTTGTCTATGATAATAATATCAGCCTTTAAAATGCATTACAATCTACATAGCCTCTACATTTCCTCTACAAATTGTATTTCAAAGACTAAATTCTAAAAATATCCATTTTCGGCACGTCGTCTTTCTAGGTCAGAATCATATACATATCTTTGTGACATTTTGAAAAACACATCAGCAGTCTTCGGGTACTTAATGCTCAAAAAATCTGCATTATCTTTGTAATCTTCTGCAATGTCTTTCTCTGCCCTACCTGCTGAAGGACTAAATATTCCTCTTTTATTGAACAACTCACATCTATATTCACTCAGTAAAGATTCATCCCCATATTCCTCTATAATCTGGCACACTGCTTCACATGGATAATGACCATCAGCTGCTTTAGGTGCATATACAAACAACCTTCCTAACACATATCCAAACATTTCTTTTTGGTGATTCGAATCAAGTATTCGTATCAATTTATCTACCCACACCTTAATCTCATCATAACTAACAGTGCCATTTTCTTCACATGGACAAAACTTTGCCATATCAAACAACCTATGTATTACCTTCGCATAATTACGAAACTCTTCTGTCTTTCTTTCTTCGGGATCATCACCATCATGTCTAAATATAACTGAGACCATTTCTGCATACATTTCAGGATCGTGCTTTATTTCCTTTTGAAAGCACTTCATATCTTCCCAGTCCAATAGATAAAAGAATGCAATCTCAATATGCGCTATCTTTGCACATTTATCTCGATCTTCAATGCATTGCTCCTGTAATGGCTTTAGTAATTCTTTTAAATAATGATCCGTCATCGAATTATTACTTCCTCGTTCCATCACATCAATCCGTTGCATTTTTTCAAGCAATTGCTCTGGTGTAAGATTTCGATTTTCATGGAATCTATACAATAAATCCAAATACGTATTAACTGTTCCATACTGCTGGCACTCTGCCACTGCCCAATCCATATTATTAGATGAAAACCATCGAAAATCTTTCCAAAATGCACGTTTTATTTCTACTGAAGCATTATCGACTAATGGTTTCTTATCTGTATATAAAGCTTCGATTCTAAATAGTATAATTCTAAAATCATCATCTAACTCTACGCACTCACTTAATTCGTTTACATTAGTATATACATCAACTCCTCTGCGAGCCAATCCTTCAATGTATTCTATTGCCATCTCATGTTTACTCTGGCACTTATATAGTGATGCGAATACATTTTTATCAAAAAAATCATCAGCCCAATAATCCGACAATACTCGACCTAGATAGGAAGACTTCTCCTGCGCACAGAGCTTTGATAATAATTCCAGGCTATAATTATTTTCTTTAAACTCGTTTAATTTTTTGACAAGGAGATCTTTTGTTTTGCTTTCGTTTATATCTCTTTTGTCATCCACATCATAAGGAACTGGATCCAGAATAATACCATCATACGAAGGTCTAAATAGATATTCAAAATCATATTCTTGTTGGGTGAAGTTTATTGAATCTAGTATATCAAGCATCTCACCAATCAAATCTTCGCCCATAGCCCATTCAGCTGACGCAAAATATCGATGCTTATAAACCAGTCTTCTGATGTTATTCTTGATTATCAGCCTTTCATCATCGTCCATCTGTGCAATTTCAAATAATAATTTTTCCTTAATCTTCTTTCGAATATCTGGTTCAACTTCATCATATATATTTAACAGATCATTCCACCTTTGGGGTTTAAAATCAGTTGCTTTTAAAAGAAGGTCTATATATCCCAAATTGGTGTCATACATCTCTTTTCTGGTTATTGTGTCTTCTTCCACATGATTTCTATATTTAGGTGCATGTAAGTCGCCAAAAATACTTGCATGTCCTGTTGGTAGTGCTCCAAAAATATGGCCCCATGCATTTTTATCTTTTGCTAATGCCTTAGCTGCAATCTCTATTTTGTCATTACTTTTGCTAAATGCTGAAAAATTATGCCACGGGCATAGTAATTTCCCAAAGATATCCTTTGGTGAATTTGATTTGTATTCAAAAGATAAATTATCAAGATATAGAAGCCATGAATATGCACGTGATGCGTATTCTCTCTGTACAAGGAACTCCTCAACTCCCCACAAAATCTCAATATAATCATTCCTGCCGAATAAGAAATCAGATGATTGATTTTCAAACAGCTCCATTAGACCCGTAGGATTAATTTGTTCTTCTTCTAGCTTATTAAGCACACTATTCGGTGATACCTCACATAAATCAACAAAAAAGTTTGAAATATAATGCCACTGTTCTGAAGTTTGGATATATCCCAAAATTTTGCTTACTAAAGAATCTAACTGAACTTGGCAATTATTATCTTTTTTATAGTAAGCCTTCATAATAAGACTACGTAACATCCCTTTTCTTATTACTGCAGACCAAAAGAATTTTTCTCCTTTAAACTGTGCAACAAGCTTTTCTTGAGATGAATATGTGAATAGTTTTTCTGCCTCATTTATAACTTCAAGAAGAACATCCTTAAATTTATTCCAGATCTCACTATCATTATCAACATCAATATAATCCCATGCATTTTCAGCACTTGCCAGATAATATTCCTTTGTTGAATTGATATCTACGATATGAATAAATGGATCTTCATCCCTAGCATATTCCTTTATCTCTGAAATAAAATCTTGATACTTAATGCCACTTAAGGATTCTATAACTGCCTTGTCACCATCACAATCTGTCCATTGGCCTATCAATAATGCTGTTTCCTTAATATTGCGATGTAATCCATTTAACCATCTAGGCTCTTTTAAATATGCTCCATTAAACAATTTCTTCTTTAACGGTATAAATAGGCCATGAGTCTCTGATACTAATTTATTGGCTTCATTTATTCCCATCCCCGCTCTCTGTAAAGATGCTGATATTGTAGAGTATGTACGTGGGCGTAAATTTATCTCCCCTTTAATAAATGACGGAACACGTTCAGTAAATACAAATATATTAGTATTATTAGGAATGGCTACAATTTGATCTGAATAAAACCATGGTATATAAATATTTCCAGCATCCTTTATCTGAAGTAAGCTCTTCCAGTCTTCTTCATTCTTCACTATGAATATTGGACGATTTTCTCCTTGCATCCATAATTCATTTATTGTGCAATAGATAGCTTCTTCTTTGCATCGCGCTTTTATCGCTATAACTTCATCATTTTTCTTACTTTCAAGTGCTTCCTTAAATGTATCGTCATCCACATTAAAGAAGTCAAAACCTATCTTAGGATCAGTAGTTTGACGCCTGATATCTAAATCAATCGCATCAGCTGATAATATCTCTAAATGTCGACTTTGATATATCTGAAGTTCATTTCTTAATCTCTCAAATTTCTCTGCTAACTCCTTAAAGCTTTCTTCCTGCTCTGCTTTCCATTCAGCTTGATATGCACGATCATATTTGTCTGGTGCAACCACCGGAAGTTGCCCCATAATTGCAAATAGAATTGCGTTCGCATATGACAGAGCCATGCCGTGCGGGATTTCATATTCTTTCATGATTACCATCAATGAATTGAGTAGCCTATCCTTTAATTTATATCCTGGTTCATCCTTCAATTCATTGGCCAGCTTTGTCATATTCTCCTTTGAAAGCACGTTGGCCATATCATCAAATAATTGATCTGCATCATTTTCATAATCAACAAAAAATTCACCCGTATTAATGAATAATTGTTTTATATCTTTTGCTGTTTTAACCTTCTTCAGTAGGCTTTCACTCGATGAGAGAAATAGTTCCGTTCCCCCTGCTTTTGCTAGTTCCACTAATGCTGTCTCGATTATCATACTTTAGTCACTCTCCTCCGTTTTTATTCTTATCCCTTATGGTACTCCTCCAACATTGTCCTTAACTTCAATAATTCCTGCCGGTTAAACTTCTCCAGTTGTTCTCTAAATGATGCCGCTTTCATCTGCTGATATTCTCTGATGTACTTATCGCTATCCGGACCATAATGGATCTCACACGTAAAATGTGGTTCCTTATACTGATTTGGATGAGGATTCTTCTCTTCCATCTATATCCCACCTTTCACCGATCTGATCATCTGATAACGATTTCTTAGCTCTTATGATCCCTTTCACAAGGATTCCTCCACAGATCACGATTCGTAAAGCCCAGTAAACTACCATAAATCCGACTACTGCAGATGGAAATGTCTGTTCAATGTACTTCTGCCATAAAAGCTCTGCTGGGATTGCAAGTATGAAATAGGCCGCAATGGCATACATCAGGGTCGAAATAATGATTCCAGCAGGAACTGGTTTCTCTTCACTTGCATACTTACTGGAATTAGTAGTAAGGAATACAAGGTTACCAACCAGATAAACCAATGTAATAAACACACAATAGCCAATGGAATCCGGCTTCATTGCATCAAAAATAAACATACTGATGATGCCAACCATAATCTCACTGAAGCAAAGCGCAGCTGCCCTTCCGGTCCACTTGATCCGCATTAGAGCAGCAATGATTACTTCAACGATTATCAGAATCACACAGTAATTCATAAATGGATGATCCGGTACAATCGTAAGCGCATAGTTTTAGGGCGTACCCTATAAATGAAATCTGACACCCCGCGCTAGGATGCCAGACATGCGAGTATTTCACTACATTTTATTTACAAGTTTCCTGAGCCAATTTACTACACGGGGCAAATTGTTCCAATTCCTCGTCTGACATTTCAGCACCAGGACGATGCTCCAGAAGGAAGCTCAGATATTTAAGTGGATCAAGTTCATTGGCTTTTGCCGTTTCTATCATAGAATAGATTTTCATACTGGCATCTGCCCCGGCTGGTGTATCACAGAAAAGCCAGTTCTTACGGCCAACTACCAATGGTCGAATGCTGTTCTCACTGAGATTATTACTCAGGCTGCATGCACCATCTTTCAGATAGTTCATCATAAACGGACGGCAACCATTGGAATAGTTGATTGCCTTGATCAGCCTGTCTCCGGATTCCGGATGCAGCTGGTCAAGCCATGACAAAAAAGCCTCTATGACAGGTTTTTGATCCTTCAGGCGGCGATTATAAATCTGTTTGGGCGATAATCCTTTTCGTGGCCTTTGGGTATTGCCCGCAGCCAATAGCGTCGTATGTGAGCCCAGCAACAACAACGCTGTGCCTCCGGCACTTTGTTGTATCCTTTATAACCATCAACCATTAGATAGTATCCGGGATCTGCACCTGCAAGAAAAGCAGCGGCATGACTGCCGGCTCTGGTCGGAGTGTAATTATAAAGGATGATAGGAAGCTCACCATCGTCACCAGTGCGTACCAGCCAGACATAAGATTTACTCTGTGGTCTGCGGCCTTCTTCCTTTAATACCTGGATCGGAGTCTCATCTGCCATCAGATATCTGCGTTTCAACAGTTTCCGGTGCAGATATTCATACATTGGCAAAAAGTAATTCTCTGCGCAGTAGATGATCCAGCTGGCCATGGTCGTACGGCTGATCTTTACCCCAAGGTGTTCAAAGTCCTTCTCCTGACGGTATAAGGGCATGGACATGACATATTTATAATACATCACATGTGCTGCAAGACCGGACGATGCATAACTCCCCGGGATCAGTGCAGGAGTTCCTTCGTCCTTGATGAACCGGGGATCTTCCGTTTCCTTGCATTGTGGACACTCATAGGTAGTCGCATAATAATCAATACGCTCCAGCTTTGGCTCTGTATAACGCAGTTCTGTCCGGATGAGTTCGTGTCCGATAGGAACCATCATTGTTCCACAAACATCACACGTTTTCTGTTCTTCCGTAAGAGTATCTACATAAACATTCTCTGTCGGAAGATCAGCAAAGACCTCATCATAAGCAGCTTTCGATTTACGGGCCTTCTTGTGTGCTTTTACCTCAATGTATTCCACCTCAAGGGGCACCGGTTCCGGTTCATCCTCCGTCTGCAGGTGGAACAGATCCAACTGTCCCGGGAACTGTTCATGCCGGATCTCACTGGTGGAGCCAAAAAGTCTGGTCTTCAGGTAGTCCAACTGTGCCTGAAGGTTAGCGATCAGTTGATCCTTTTCGCTGTCTTTGGCATCACGTTCCTGCAGCATTTTCTGCAGGGAACGGATAAGCTCGTTCTGAGTGCTGATTGTATTATTCAGTTGTGAAATCGTATCCTTAAGCTCTAAGAGCTGGATATCTCTTACTCCTGAAGGCATTGTTTTTTCGCTCCTTTTCTATGGTTCAATTATACCATAAAACAAGCGAAAAATCCTGAAAAATCAAGCATTTCCGGTACTTTTTATTGCCTTTGGCTGCTCGGTTTCAAGACCTGACATAAAATGTACCCTATAGATTGGACAGATTGAGTTTTTAAAACCCTTACCATTAGA
>CAUHML010000162.1 GCA_959606905.1 uncultured Bacteroides sp.
ATAAAAAAGAGATAACAACAAAGATTCACCAAAAAATATAGAGATGCATTAAACGTGCATACTGAATGAAATGAACATGTACAAAACGATTTCATTGATTAACATACATTTGCAATACATTAACCTAATGTCTAATTAAAAACAGAAAAGCATGAAAAAAAACTTGATTCTATTTTTGATATTGCTTTGTAACTGTACATTCCTGTACGCCCAGCAATTCAACATCACCGGTGTAGTTACGGATAAAAAGCTCAAAGAACCTATTATTGGTGCCAGTGTCATTGTCAAAGGAACAACCTATGGAACAGTGACAGATCTTGACGGAAATTTCACATTACAAGTTTCAAAAGGAAATGTGTTGGTTATCTCTTTTATTGGATACACCACACAAGAAATTAAAGTAAATGAAAATCAATTCTCGTATAACATTCAAATGTCTGAAGACACGCAAACTTTAGATGAGGTCGTTGTAGTCGGTTTCGGTACACAAAGAAAAGCTAATCTGACAGAAGCTGTAGCCACAGTAGATACCAAAGTACTAGATTCCCGCCCTGTTACCAACTTAGGCCAATCATTACAAGGTACTATTCCCGGTTTAAATTTATCTGTTGGAGGCTTAGGAGGACAATTAGGACAAACTATGGATGTGAACATCCGTGGTACAGGTACAATTTCTACAGGTTCTAAAGCTGCTACCTTAGTCCTGATTGACGGTATAGAAGGTAACATGAACAACTTGAATCCAGATGATGTAGAGTCTATCTCCGTATTGAAAGATGCAGCCGCTAGCTCTATTTATGGTTCACGTGCGGCATTCGGTGTTATTTTGATTACTACCAAAAAAGGTAAAGCAGGAAAAGCTAGCGTCTCTTATTCCGGAAATGCCCGTTATGCCGGTCCTAACCATTTGCCGGATTTAATGAATTCCTACCAATTTGCTAACTATTTTAATGAAGGTAGTATTAACGGAGGAGGAAAAGCCATTTTTGATGAAGATACCATGGAACGCATCCAGCAATACATGAATGGTCAAATTACAACTAGCACTATTGCCAATGCAAATGGTAACTGGCAATTCCATGAAAAAGCCAATGACAATGTAAACTGGTATAAAACTCATTACAAGTGGGCATGGTCCCAAGAGCACAACCTGAATATCAATGGCGGCAGTGACAAAAGTCAATATTACGTATCTGCCAACTATTTGGATCAGGATGGCAACCTTCGTTACGGAAAAGATTCCTATGAACGTATTTCAACCAATGCAAAATTTAACGCACAGCCTTTTAAATGGTTGGATATAGAAGTCAATACTAAATATGTTTATACCAAACTAGACAACCCTCTTTATAGCGACATGAATGGACTGTTCTATCATGATGTAGTACGTATGTGGCCTACAATGCCGTTTAAAGATCCTAACGGTTACTATATGCGCAACGGAAAATTAGGGCAACTTACTAATGGAAGCCGCTCCATCACCAGTAATAATAACGTTTATCTGCAAGGACAACTTGTTTTTCATCCCTTGAAAAACTGGAATATATATGCAAACGTAGGATTACGCTTGATTGACCAAGTACAAAGACAGAATCTGAATAAAGTATATGAACACAACGTAGCCGGAGAAGCATTAGAACTGGCATACGGTGGAGAATATGCGGTGGGACAAACCGGAGCCATGCAATATTGGACTAAAGCCAATCATTTAACAACCAGCCTGTACAGTGATTATTCTTTTTCATTCGATGAACATCAATTCAAAGTGATGGCAGGAGTTAATACAGAAAAATACAATAACCGTTATCTTTCTGTGAAACGTATGGACCTCATTACCGAATCAATACCCGAAATCGGCGCTGCAACAGGTGAAGATAAAATCAATGAAGCCAGTGCCTATACTTGGGCTACAGCAGGCTTCTTTGGACGTATTAACTATGATTATTCTAATAAATATTTTATTGCCGGCAACTTGCGATATGACGGTTCTTCTCGCTTCCTTCGAAAAGATCGTTGGGGACTTTTCGGTTCTTTTTCTTTAGGCTGGAATATAGCGGCCGAAGATTTTTTCTCTGTAAATGAAAACATTATCAATCAATTAAAGCCTCGTGTATCTTGGGGCACACTAGGTAATCAAAATACTAAATCTTATTATCCCATGTATTTATTACAAACAGTCAAGACCAATGGAGGAAGCTGGCTAATGGGGGACTCTAAACCAACTGTTGCCGGTATGCCTGGAACCCTTAGCAGTTCATTGACTTGGGAAACAGTACAATCCTTAAATATCGGTTTTGATTTAGGAATGTTAAGAAATCGGCTTAACATAAATTTCGATTATTTTATCCGTAAAACATTGGATATGGTCGGTCCTGCTTCTGAGGTCGCTTCCATCTATGGCATCGGTATGCCAGCAAGCAATAATACAGACTTACGTACCAAAGGATGGGAAATAGCAGCCAGTTGGCGCGACAAGATAGGACAGATCAATTATAATATAGGCTTCAACATGGCAGATTCCCGCTCATTTGTTGACAAGTATCCCAATGAATCTAAATCGCTCAGCACCTATTATAAAGACCAGGAATTAGGAGCCATTTGGGGGTATGTAACCCATGGAATAGCTAAAAGTCAATCGGAAATGGATGAATGGATAAAAGATAACAATCCCTCATGGGGTTCAGGCTGGGGCGAAGGTGATATTATGTTCAAGGATCTTAATGGAGATAAAGTAATCAACGAAGGAGCCAATACAGTAGACGATCCGGGAGACCGCAAAATTATTGGTAACTCCACCCCACGTTTCAGGTTTGGTTTAGACTTGGGTTGTGAATGGAAAGGCATCGACTTTAGTATGTTCTGGCAAGGAGTCGCAAAACGCGATTTATGGTTGGATGGTCCTATGTTTTGGGGAATATCGGGAGGAGAATGGCAATCAACTGGTTTAAAAGAGCATTTGGATTATTATCGCCCAGAAAATACAACTTCTGTATTTGGTCCTAATACCAATGCTTATTTTCCTAAAATGTATATGAGCAAAGATATGAATCAAAAGGTACAAACCCGTTACTTACAAAACGGTGCCTATGCCCGTTTAAAAAATATCCAACTAGGGTATACTTTCCCGACACAAATTATCAACAAACTACATATGCAAAAATTACGTGTATATGTCAGTGCCGAGAATGTATTGACTATCACCAGTCTACCTAGCGGTTTTGATCCAGAAACAACTTATTCAAGTTATTCTGATGGGAACTCCGGAAAAACTTATCCGCTACAAACAACTATATCTTTTGGATTAAATGCAACATTCTAAATAATAAAACATATGAAAAAGATTCTATTATATACATTCATAGCCGCTGCAAGTGCTCTTGCGACCTCATGCAATGATTATCTGGATTGCGAACCTATCACTTCTGTCAGCACCAATGTCTATCTTTATTCCGAAACAGACCTAGCTGCTTATGCTGCCAAATTTTATAATGACAGTGAAAACGAAAACGATGACGAATATGGCAATATTCTTCCATCTCATGGTTCTGCCACTTATAATTTAGGATTATTCCAAAAAGATAATGGAACAGACGATCAAACCGCAGACTCACCAAGTAAACTTTTCATAAAAGGACAATACCATGTCGGTGACGATGACTTATGGCATAAATATTTCCGTAAGATACGTGCAGCTAATTACTTTATTCAAACTGTTACCGAACGATATGCCAACAGAGAAATATCCGGTAATAATGCAAATATCAAACACTATATTGGCGAGGTATATTTCTTCCGTGCTTATATTTATCTCACAGCATTGCAGAATCTAGGTGATTTTCCTATCCTAACTGAAATATTACCGGATGATTACAATGCCATACGTGAAGCTTCCAAACGGCGTCCGCGTAATGAAGTTGCACGCTTTATCTTATCTGATTTAGATAAAGCCTACGAATATATGCTTCCCACTGCTCCCGTAAGCAATCGGTTAAACAAAGACTGCGCTGCATTAGTAAAAAGTCGCGCAGCCCTATTTGAAGCAACATGGGAAAAATATCATAAAGGAAGTGCATTTGTTCCTGGTGGTCCCGGATGGCCTGGTGCTTCAATGGATTATTTAAAAGATTTTAGCATTGACATTGACTCTGAAATTAAATATTTTTTACAACAGGCCATAGAAGCAGCTGATATCGTAGCTCAAGGACACAATTTGCACGGAAATTATGCCTCGTTATTCAATTCTATTGATTTAAGCGGAATAGATGAAATCTTATTATGGCGTAAATACAGTGTCAACTCAGATGCCACTTCTTACCACTTTGTCGTAAGCTATTTGCAACGCAATGGCGGGGGAAACACAGGCTATACACGTTCCATGGTTAATTCTTATCTAATGTCTGATGGCCTACCCATCTATGCCAGTACCAATTATCAAGGAGACGATACATATGAACATATCTTTACCGACAGAGATGGACGTATGGGACAAACTATTTTAAAAACAGGAGATTTGTTATCTGATGATCCAAACTTTGCCACTTGGATAAAGAAGAGTGATGGATACGGCTACTTTTACCGCCCTGAAATTTTCGAGGCCCAAAAAGAAAATAGTAATCCGACCGGATACTGTCTGCGCAAAGGATTGAATACATCCGGAGATATGCAGTCAACAAAAGAATCCTATACAGGATGCCCGATCTTCCGTGCAGCAGAAGCCTACCTGAATTATATAGAAGCTTATTACGAATTAAACGGAAATCTAGGTGGCAACTGCGATAAATACTGGAAAGCTCTTCGTGCACGTGCCGGTATGAGTACAGACTATCAAAAGACCATAAACAATACAGACATAAGTAAAGAAAAACAAGATTGGGGAAGTTATTCTGCCGGTCAACAAATAAACACAACTCTGTACAACATCCGTCGTGAACGACGTGTCGAGTTGGTATCAGAAGGATTCCGTATGGCAGACTTAAAACGTTGGCGCGCTTTGGACCAAGTAAAAGATGTACACGTACAAGGATTTAATTTTTGGGATAGCATGTATCAACTGTATACAAACCCTCAAGCCGAAGACGCTGTAACCCCAATTCCCCAAATAACACTTTTAGAATATGGCGTAACAGACAAGACAGCCAATATTTCAGCAAAATCCGACCCATACGCAGAAGGAAAATATTTATTACCTTATCGTAAAAATGCTGCTAATATTGGTTTCAATGGATTAAACTGGAATACAAGCAAATACTTGTATCCTATTAGTAACAAGCAATTCCGCCTGACTACCGCTGTTCCAGGTTCTAATGAATATGAAAGTTCTACCATTTATCAAAACCCCGGATGGAGCAGAAATGATGGAACTTTACCTGAAGGTGAATAAACAAACATAGAAGTTTTCAGATAACAATGTAGAGAAACAGCCCTACAATCATTTATGGGAAGGAAAAGGAAAATTTCCGAAAAGTTTTCCTACCTTCCCATAGCATATTCACATTATATGAATATCTTTGTTTTGAAAACATAATCAATGTAGCAATAGACTATAATTACCGATATGGTGATAGTTTTATTTTCTTCTAACTACCGTTTTTTCGGTTTATTCTTACGAACTATTCTAGGTTGAAAAATAAACATATTATGAAAAGATTAATATCACTATTCTTGTTAACTTTAGGAATAATCTTACCTATCTTAGCACAGCAAAAAGAAATAGATGTCTACTTAGTAGGTGGGCAATCAAATGCAACAGGACAAGCTTATGTTAAAAATATCCCAGCCTCTTTTAAAATTGACACAAGAGTCCGAATCTATTATTCTCGTTTCCTCAACAAAGGAGAGGGCAGTGAGCAATGGAACCCTTTATGCCAAGCTTCTGAAACAAAAAATAAATTCGGAATAGAGTTAAGTTTAGGTACAAAGTTACAGTCTTTATATCCCAAGCCTCAAATTGCATTGATAAAACACGCTTTATCTGGTTCCAATCTATATCAACAATGGAATCCGGGAAACCGTCAGAAAAATATTCGTGGCGAAGAATATATAAATTTTATAAAGACTGTAAAAGATGCTATCATCAGTTTGAAGCAACAAGGATATCGCCCTATTATTAAGGCTATGGTTTGGCAACAAGGAGAAGCAGATGCACGTGATATAGCTGGAATGGAACAGTCTCGCCAATATAGTTCGAATCTAAAGAATTTTATAGAACAAATACGAAAAGAATTTAATAGCGAAAACATGTTATTTGTATATGGAACTGTCATACCTATAGCCGCTTCTCGCTTTACAGGGCGTGAACTGGTAAGAAAAGCCCAATTTGCTGTTTCCAACAACTCAAACTCTGAGTTCTCCGTTAATAATGCGTTATTAATTCCAGCAGACGATTTACAAATGCTATATAATGACTATCAGATTCAGCACCTAAAGATGATGTACATTTAGGAATATATGGCATTCTAACATTAGGTGAGCGTTTTGCTGATGCTATTTATCAACATTTAAAATAAAAGTTCTTTTATTTGATAATTACACAATAAAACACAATCAGTCAGGAATGATGAAACCTCTATTAATCCTTTACAGATTATGAAGAAAAGACTTAATATTTTCTTGCTGGCATTCCCTTTGTGTCCAGTATTCCAGATTCAAGCTCAAGAAAAACCTAACTTGGTCTTCATCATGGCAGACCAATGGAGAGGAAATGCTTTAGGTTGTCTCGGAAAAGAGCCTGTCAAAACCCCTTGCCTGGACCAACTGGCCCGTGAAGGTGTGAATTTCACCAATGCTGTCAGCAGCTACCCTGTATCTTCACCGGCAAGAGGCATGTTGATGACAGGCATGTATCCGCATAAGAACAAAGTAACAGGCAATT
>CAUHML010000163.1 GCA_959606905.1 uncultured Bacteroides sp.
TAATATTTTTCAGCATCTCGGTTTACAGCTTACAGTAAGACCTACAAAACCTACCATTTAAAATCAAGGAGAATCTCTGCGAAGAGGTTCTCCTTATCGGAATCTCACCGAATCATGCCTAACGGCTCGTGGGCTATACCACCAGTAGGGAATCTGACCCTGCCCTGAAGATTTCTATTCACTTTTCTTACGTAGCTGTGTTGTAGCACAAGCATTCATGTAATGCAACAGGCAATTTCGTTGCTGTATGGCTACATAAAATGAATTTTAAACAATAAAAACAAGACCTCCCATTACACTTTTCAGTATCTGAGAGGTCTGTATTTATAAAAAGTTTAATCGACTGACAGTCCAATTTCATTTAACGCCAAAATGTTTTCTTTTACACATAGAATTTTTTTATTTGCTGTATATTCTCGCCTCATATGGTTGCAACCATTCGGACTCCGTTTCATGATAATTGCACAATACACATTTTTGATCAATTTTTTGAAACATCAGCTTTTCATTTGTAAAATTCACGATTACCAATAAACCTTTGCCGTTTACTTCTCTTTCATATGCAAATAATCCCGGATATTCTTCGTACATCGGGCGAAACTCCGCCTGTCTCACAATATCTGCATGGTCATGGTAACACTGAATCAAACGCTTATAATAATTGTACAATGAATCCGGATCATTCACCTCACTCTGTACATTGATTGTTCTATAATTATCATTGCATTTAATCCATGGCTTTCCACACGTGAATCCTCCATTTTCCGAGTCATCCCACTGCATCGGCGTTCTTGCATTATCTCTTCCTAACTCTGAAAAATATGCAAGTACTTCCTCCGGATCCTTGCCCTGTCCGACCGCTTCCTCATAGGTTCTTTTCGCCCTTATATCATCCATATCATTAATATTCTTCCACTTAACATTGGTCATGCCAATTTCCTGTCCCTGATATATAAAAGGCGTTCCATATAAAAAGAAATAGATACTCGCCAGTGCCGATGCACTATAGAAACTAATATTTTCTCTTTCCAAAAATTTGTTCAGGCATCTGGACTGATCATGATTTTCTAAAAAGATAGCACTCCAACCGATTCCGCTATTATGCGCTACATGTGTAAACATTTTTTTCTTCCACCGTTCTACCGCATGAATGCTTGATTTATCATTTTCCCCTTCCATATTTTCCCATCCAAAATCGAAAATCATGGAAAAGTAACCATTCTTTCCGGCATACCGTTCAAAAGCAGCATCGTCAACCCCCGGTGCTTCGGCAACTGTCATACAGTTATATTTATCAAAGCACTGTTCTTTCATCTCATCAAGGAATGTTCCGATTCCCTTATAATCCGTAAGATTTTCAACCGGATATCGTTCCCCATCATTCGTAGGACGACTGGCAAAACTTAAGTCTTTTTTGATAAAGGTAATTGCATCGATACGAAAACCGGCGATTCCTTTTTCCAACCACCAGTTTATCATCTCATAAATTTTTTGACGCAGCTCTTTGCATTCCCAGTTCAGATCCGGCTGTTCCTTCGCAAACGTATGATAATACCATCTGCCATCTGGTAATCTCGACCATACGGATCCGCCAAAATTGGATCGCCAGTTATTCGGTTCTTTATCATTCTCCGTTGTTCGGAAGTAAAAATAAGACGCTTCCTCACAATTAGGATCCTTCATTGCCTTCTGGAACCATTCATGCTGATCCGAGCAATGATTGACCACCAGATCCAATATGATTTTAATCTTTCTTTTTTGAGCCTCCTCTATTAAATGCTCCATATCCTCGTTTGTTCCAAAGATTGGATTTACCTTGTAATAATCCGATATATCATATCCATTATCCACAAGTGGAGAAGCGTACATCGGGCATATCCATAATACATCTACGCCTAGATTTTGGAGATAATCAAGCTTCCGGATAATTCCGTTAAAATCTCCGATTCCATCTCCGTTGCTATCCATAAAACTTTGCGGATAAATCTGATACACTACGGACTCTTTCCACCAATTGTTTTTCATTCACAAATTCCTCACCTTACTTTATTGCCCCTTCTGTAATACCTTTTACAATGTATTTTTGACTAAACAAATAAAAGATAATAATAGGAGCCATGCACATAACCAATCCGGCAGAAGCCAAATCCCAACGTTTTGCAAATTGTCCAAAGAACAGATATGTTTTTAAAGGCAACGTCTGTAAGCCCTGTTTATTAATAATCAGCGATGGCAATAAGAAGTCATTCCATGTTCCCATAACATTAATAACTGCAACCGTGACTATAATCGTTCTCATCAAAGGAAGCACGATTGAAATAAACAGACGTATTGAACCACACCCGTCAATTGTAGCGGCTTCCTCCAATTCCTCCGGAATATTTTTTATGAACCCATGAAACATTATGATTGCCATACTTGTTTGAAAGCCCATATACATAAAGATCAAGCCACCACGAGACAGCAAACCGATTTTGCTTGCAAATCCAACCAATGGAAGCATGACACACTGAAATGGAATCAACATAGAACCGGCAAATATCAAAAAAATAATCTTACTTGCTTTGGTTTTATAACGTACAAGTACCCAGGCCGCCATAGCCGATATCAACAGCACCAGAACCGCTGTCACTACCGTGATAAGCAGCGAATTCATAAAAGATCTTATGTAATCCAGTTCTTGAAACGCATTCTTATAGTTTTCAAGTGTGAATGTTCCTTTCGCCGGAAATCCCAACACATCTGTAAAAATCCCCTTGGTCGTCTTGAACGAATTCATAATCAAAATATAAATCGGAAACAAAAAAATGCATCCAAGAATAAGTCCTGTTACTCCATAAGCGATTTTTTTCTTCATTACATTTCAACCTCCTTGCGCTTTGTTATAACCAACTGCGTAACTCCGATTCCTGCCACAATAATCAGAAAAACGATTGCCTTTGCCTGTGCAAAACCAAATTCATTTGCTCCAAAGGCAGAATTGTAAATGTTTAACGCAATCATTTCTGTTGATTTGTATGGTCCACCTTGTGTCAAAGCTAAATTTTGATCAAACATTTTAAATGAACTCGAAATAGATAAGAATAATCCGATTGTAAACGCAGGCATCATCAACGGAAGGATGATATATCTCATGAGCTGCCATGAGTTTGCTCCATCAATTCTTGCTGCCTCCTTAACCGATTCCGGTATCTGCTGAATCTGCGCAATATATACGATCATCATATATCCCGACATCTGCCACACAGTCAAAATCAACAATCCTATAAATCCGGTTTCCGGATTCGACAGCCATCCGCTAAAGGCTGCAATTCCTGTCTTTTTTGAAAAAGCTTCAAAAATCGATATAAAAATAAACTGCCAAGTAAATCCAAGCAATAATCCGCCTATCATATTTGGCATAAAGAAAATTCCACGTAACAGCGTTGCGCCTCTAAATTTCTGTGTCACTAACAACGCCAGAGCAAAGCCAACAAGGTTTACCAATACAACTGCGCACACCGAAAAAAGCGCAGTAAATAAAAAAGCATGTACAAATGAGTCATCTCTCGTAAAAATGTCAATAAAATTTTGAAAACCTACAAACTTAATGTCCGAGCCTACAATTCCATTCCAGTTTGTAAGGGAATAGAAAAATCCAATACATGTAGGTATGATTACAACAATACAAAATGCAATTAATGACGGTGCCAAAAAGCCCCAAAACCGTAATTTACTTTTTCTCATACTTCTTCTATCCGTCCTTTCCAAACAAAGGATTTTACCCTTATTTGAATTTCCGGGATAGAAGCTCTATCCCGGAACCCTCTTTAACTCTTACTAGTTGTTCTGTTGTTTTCTTAACTCACTCCACTGCTCGATACAGGTCTTTGTAACCTCATCCCAATCAGCTTCTCCGGCAAGATATTTCTGTACTTCTACACCAGCCACCTGCTGACCCCATGTATTTGGAGCTCCACTGTATACCCATCCGTTCATGGTATTTCCGGAATTATTTGCATCCATAATTCTCTGTGAAAGTGGATCGGATGCTTTTATTCCATCAAAATTATCATATGGAGGAATAAACTTACAATCATTCACAACAATTTTCTGTGCTTCCGAATCGGTGAACATCCAATTGATGAAGTCTTTTGCAGCAGCTTTCTGCGCATCGGTTGCCTTGCTATGAATTGCCCAATATCCTGATACACCTACAAAATACTTGCCATCTGAATATCCCGGAACAGAATATGGTAACATATCCAATTTTTGAAGGACCGCCGGATCTGTTGTCTCTACTGCTGGAGCTACCCAGTTTCCCTGCTTGATACATGCAACACGTTCAATGGCAAGTCCACCCTCTAATGATGTTGTGTAGTCTACAGAATTAAGATTTGCCGTATTGTTGGCATTGGTTGTATAACTGGCCTGAAAATCAACCATTTTCTTATAGTCTTCAAAGCCGGTTCCCGGAAGCGAATCTGCCGCATATGCTTCATTAGGAGTCTTAAAGTCATGTGTTAAAGCAACATTAGCGTCATGGTCTCCTGCAATCCATAACTCCTTTGTCGGGTATTCCATAACAGCTTCCAGATTCGGATATTTATCCTTCATCTCACCATTATCGATTTTCTCTTTCAAAGTATCAAAACCGGCCTTCATGCCTTCGAAATTCATCATAGAATCTACAGAAACTCCAGCATCCTCAAACATCTGCTTATTAATAACGAATCCATAACCTTCCATGTATAACGGAATGGCATATACTTTTCCGTCTTTTGTAAAAGTATCCGTTGTTCCTTTTAATGCGTGCTGCATAATATCCAGATCAGAAACATCTTCAATAACATCTCCGTAATCTTTCATGTCCGAAAAACCACCTACAGAAAAGATTGTTGGTGGATCCGACTGCATCTTTGCTTTCATTGATGCGCCAAAATCATTTCCTGTGACAGCTTCAAGATTAATTTCTACATTTGGATGATCCTTTTCATATGCTGCAATTAATTTCTTGTATCCTTCATTTGCCTCAATCTTACTCTGGAAAATTGTAATCTTTACATTTTTTCCACTGTTTGCTCCTGTCGAGGTATCTGCAGAATTTCCGCATCCCACAAATAATCCCCCCAGCATCAGCGCTGTCATTCCAACTGCTACTAACTTCTTTGCGTTCATGTATATTCCTCCTTTTTTGTGGAACTGTTCCATATCTGTTCAAAAAAAATTTTTCATCTATGGATGCTTCGTTTTGTGCCACGGAACTTCCCACATCGTTTGTGGAACTGTTCCATATCTGTAATATACACTATGCGTAACTATATTGCAACATAAAAATGCAGTTTATTCACATATTCGTTACTATATCCAAAAATCATCTTGATTTTTTATTAAAAATCACTAGAAAAAGGAGACTATGAAGAAAAGTCTGTAAATAATAATCTTCTATGATAATGATTGAGCTGGAAGCCTCTTCTTGCCATAATAAAAGGCCTCCTATGATTTATATTTTACCATAGAAGACCTTGCTGTTATTAGCTATTTACAGAAAAAGTTTCACACACTCCTTTGTGCCAATGCTCTACATTCTACAAAGTATCGCCCTTTTTATATTTTACAGGAACCAATACTTCCCTTTTCTTAAGCGGTTGATCATTGATCAGTTTAATAAGCATATTCACACTTTCCTTTGCAACCTTCTTCGCATCCTGTACAATTGAATCAATCGAATGGTAATTGAAGTCCGTGGCATAAGTTCCATCATAAGCCAATATTTTTTTGTTTTTTTCTGTCTTGAGGAAGGCGGCTGCACACAAGTCCAAAGCCATAATTCCATCAACGTCCGGATATTGATCCAACAATGTTCTGGTACGTTTCATACACAATTGATAGTTTACAACTTCCTCCCATTGAAAAGATTCAATGATAACCTCCCTATTATGCTTCTCCATCACATCGATAAGGGCTCTCGCGCTATCGGCAGAGGCAAGTTCCATCCTGGTCGGATCACTAAAGCACATCACTTTTTTACAGCCTTTTTCCAAAAACAATTCGCCCGCTAAAATTCCTCCCTGATGATGATCCGATGTCACCAGCGGGATTCCCGGTATAATCCGATCCAGTGAGATAATTGGTTTCTCAATATTCATATAATATTCATCAGAAAGAAACGCAGATCCTACAATCAGTCCATCGAACAGATTACGTTCCAATGTATCAAGATATTCTCTTTCCTTGTCCTGATTTCCTCTGGTATTACAAATAACCACATTATATCCGTATTGATCTAATTCTGCCTCAAGATAATTCCAAAGAGTTGAGAAATACGGATGGATAATATCCGGTGTCATAACACCGATAATACCCGTTCTTTTCTTATACAGATTTCTGATCCACTGATTAGGAATATAATCTAGCTCCTCTACCGCCTTCTTAATTTTGTTTTTGCTTTTCTCTGATACATATCCGCTACCATTTAACGCTCTGGATACCGTGCTGGGTGCTACATGTGCCAGCTTTGCAACTTCTCGAATGCTTGCCATAATC
The DNA here is from genome assembly GCA_959606905.1 of uncultured Bacteroides sp. The sequence continues at coordinate 6,526 of CAUHML010000163.1, forward strand.
TCTTCTCCTCACTTGTGTAATTGCAAACGAATTGCCCTTATATTCCCCTTTATCCTCTTAATTAAATCCGACAACCTTCTGCGACAATCGATAAGCCGCAACCGAAATCTTGCGGCCTCACTTACCCGGAAGATTCATGGTCTGTCCCATAATGCCATTGCGGAGTTGCTGGAAGATTATAATATCTTTTTCCTTAATATACTGAAGTTTTATTTTATTATACACCTTTTTGTCCATGGAGTCGAACTATTTTTACTTAACAGTCAGCAGTTATACTCTTTGTATTTTCGTATAATAATCATATAACTTATAAATAATAAAACAGCTGCGC
>CAUHML010000164.1 GCA_959606905.1 uncultured Bacteroides sp.
ATCAGGGATTGGCTCCTTTCAAAGCTTTGGCAATGGATGAAGGAGTGAATTACACGGCAGGACTTCCTATTGTACGCACTTCTCCGGCACATGGTACTGCGTATGATATTGCCGGACAAGGGGTTGCCTTGGAAGATTCTTTTCGCCAGGCTATCTATGTGGCTATGGATGTTTTCCGTAATCGGATTGTCGAAAAAGATATCCATGCACATCCATTGCGTAAACAGTATTATGAGAAACGGGATGATAGCGATAAACTGAAGTTAGATACCATTGATGATGAAGATTGATGGTGAACCGGTCTAAAATATAATTTCAAGAAAAAGAGTAGAAATGAAATTTGCAATTATATCAGCGGGTGAAGGCTCCCGACTTTCACAAGAAGGGGTAGCTTTACCCAAACCTTTGGTGCAACTGAACGGAGTTGCCATGATTGACCGTCTGATACAGATCTTTGTGCGCAACGGGGCTGATAAGGTGGTCATCATTATTAATAATGAAAGTCCGTTGACAAAAGAGCATTTGGCAAAACTACAGGCGGAAGCGACAGTGCCATTGGAAGTAGTTGTGAAAACTACGCCTAGTTCAATGCATAGTTTTTATGAACTGAACTCTTATTTGAAAGACGATAAGTTCTGTTTGACTACTGTAGATACCATATTCCGTGAAGAAGAATTCTCGACTTTTATTGAAGCGTTCAAACAATCGGACAAAGATGGATATATGGCGGTGACCGATTTCATAGACGATGAAAAACCGCTTTACATTTCTACAGATGAAGCTTTGAACATAACTGGCTTTCATGATGAGGCCATCTCCGGATGCCGCTATATATCGGGAGGAATTTACTGCCTGACTCCGACAGCGGTCAAGACATTGCACGGGTGTATGGAAAAAGGTATGTCCCGTATGCGCAACTTCCAGAGGCAGTTAGTGGCCGACGGCTTGAAATTAAAGGCTTATCCTTTTACAAAAATTCTGGATGTAGACCATGCCAGTGATATAGTGAAAGCGGAAAACTTTCTGACCGGTAAGGACGAGTAATTTAAAAGATAACATAAAGGAATGAATGTGATTTCAATAATAGGGGTAAGCCGTGGAAACGAATATTCACCCAATCATGTGGACAATGATGCCGCCATATTTAATAAGGTGGTGGAAGAGTTGGGACAATTGGGCTGTGAAGTTGAGGTTTATGCCGAGAAGGATTTCGTGGAGCAGGGTGTCAAAGGAGATATCATTTTTGATATGGCCCGTGATAAAGCAACAATAGCCCGCTTGAAGTCTTTGGAGGATGGAGGTGCGTTGGTGATAAACTCTGCTTACGGTATAGATAATTGTGTACGTAGACCCATGACGGAGCTACTTATAAAAAGAGGAGTTCCTCATCCGCAGAGTTTTATTATTTCCACAGCAGACGAGTATTCTGAAAACTGTTATCCTTGTTGGGTAAAGCGGGGAGACTCTCATGCTATGGTGAAAGAAGATGTAGCTTATGCCACTTGTAAGGAAGAGGTGGAGAATATTCTGGCTGATTTTCGCAACCGTGACATTCCTGTTGCGGTCATCAATGAGCACTTGCAAGGCGACTTGGTGAAATTCTATGGGGTACACGGCACTGATTTCTTTTATTGGTTTTATCCGTCTCCTTGTTCGCACAGTAAGTTCGGTTTGGAAAAAATAAACGGAATAGCCAAAGGGATTCCTTTTAGCGTAGAGGAATTGAAAATACAAAGTGATAAAGCTGCTGAGGCGCTGAACGTACCCATTTACGGAGGTGATTGTGTGGTTTCAGCCGACGGAACACTGCGGATTATAGATTTTAATGATTGGCCCAGCTTTGCCCGTTGTCGTGAGGAAGCGGGAGGTAAAATTGCAGAGTGCATTTATAACCGGGCTAAAAAGCAAATGAAACAATAAAGACATGAGTACAGAGAGTGAGAAGAAAGGAATAGAGGCTTCTTTCAAATCCATGGACACAGAGGAGTTCCTGGATATTTATTTCAACCGTCCCATAGGTTATGCATGGGCATTATTTTTTAAAAAACTAAAGGTACACCCTAATGTGGTAACCATTTTTTCTATCATTTTAGGTATAGGCGCTGGTGTGATGTTTTATTATCCTGATATGAAACATACTCTTTTGGGTATACTTTTGTTGATGTGGGCGAATCATTATGACAGTGCGGATGGACAATTGGCGCGTTTGACAGGACAGAAAACCCAGTGGGGGCGTATGTTGGATGGATTTGCCGGTGATATTTGGTTCTTTACCATTTATGCGGCAATTTGTCTCAGACTGATGAACCAACCCATGCCGTTTCATATTGGTGACGGCATGCATTGGGGTATTTTTATTTGGATATTGGCTATTGTTTCGGGTACTGTTTGTCATAGCAAACAATGTACATTGGCGGATTATTATCGTAATATTCATTTATACTTTTTAAAAGGGAAAAGCGGAAGCGAATTGGATAATTTCAAACAACAGCGTGAAATCTTCTACAGTCTGCCGTGGAAGGGAAACTTCTGGTGGAAAGCTTTCTTGTATTTCTATGGTAATTATACACGTCAGCAGGAAAGAATGACTCCTAATTTCCAACTGTTTTATGCATTGGTGAAGGAAAAGTATGGAGACAATATTCCACAGGAATTACGGGATGAATTTCGTGCGGCTAGCAAACCTTTGATGAAATATACCAATATCTTGACTTTTAATACACGTGCCATTGCTCTATATATCAGTTTGTTGATTGGCGAACCATGGTTGTATTTTGTGTTCGAGGTTGTTGTGATGACCTCTTTGTTTGTATATATGCGTCATTGCCATGAGGCGATTTGCGCACGATTGTATCATAAATACATAACGAAGTGAAAAGTAAGTATAGAAATATATTCCTGATGTTTGGAATTGCAGCCATCGTAGTGATGCTTTGTTCTTTTGATATGGAGTATGATGAACTACTGGCTAATTTGCGCCGGGCGGGAATGTGGTTGCCGGCTGTGGTAGGGTTATGGATTATTATTTATCTGTTCAATACCCTTTCTTGGTATATTATCATCCGGGATGGAAAAAAGGGAACACCTATTCCATTTTGGAAAGTTTATAAACTGACAGTTTCCGGATTTGCACTGAATTATGCCACCCCGGTGGGATTGATGGGAGGAGAGCCTTACCGCATTATGGAGCTGACTCCTTATGTTGGGGCCAGTAAGGCAACTTCATCAGTAATTCTTTATGTGATGATGCATATTTTCTCGCATTTTTGTTTTTGGTTTTTTTCTATCTTTTTGTATCTGGCTCTACGTCCGGTAGATATTGCCATGGGAACTATATTGGCTGTTGTGGGGGCGGTTTCTCTTTTAGCCATTTATTTTTTTATGAAAGGTTACAAGAATGGTATGGCTGTCCGTACTTTAAAATTGCTTCAGCATATTCCTTTTATCAAAGAATGGGCTAAACGTTTTTCGGAAAATAAACGCGAGGCTTTGGAACGTGTGGACAGTCAGATAGCCGAACTGCATAAACAGCGTAGATCTACGTTTTATGCCTCGTTAAGTCTGGAATTCATGGCTCGGATTATAGGATGTCTGGAAGTGTATTTCATATTGAATATTCTGACAACGGATGTCAGTTTTCCAGCTTGTATTTTAATCATGGCATTTACTTCTTTGTTTGCCAATTTGTTCTTTTTCTCGCCTATGCAATTGGGCGCACGTGAAGGAGGTTTTGCTTTGGCGGTAGGAGGGTTGGCTATTCCGGGAGCTTTTGGGGTTTATACCGGATTGATAACCCGTGTACGTGAATTGATTTGGATTGTAATTGGTGTGTTGTTGATGAAAGTCGGCAACGGTACACCTACTAATAAAGCATGAGATAATGAACGCATTGAAAGATATTCAGGGAGTTATATTTGATTATGGCGGTACGATAGATACGAATAGCCGTCACTGGGCGGAAGTATTGTGGGCCAAGTATGTGGAACATCAGATTCCGGTGGATAAGGAGAGTTTTCGTGAGGCATACGTCTTTGGAGAAAGAGCGTTGGCTAAATACCCTTTTGTCCAGCCTTGGCATGATTTTCATGATGTACTTTCCATTAAGGCCAAACTTCAGATGGAATGGTTGGCAGAACAGAGAAAGTTGCCTATGGATGAGTTGAAACTGCAATCTTATGCCACGAAAGTAGCAGACAGCTGTTATGAGTATGTATTGGATATATTGCAGGTTACACGTCCGGTAGTGGAAGAGTTGTCCAAAAAATATAAGTTAGTGCTGGTTTCTAATTTTTATGGTAATATTCAGACCATTTTAAAGGATTTTGGACTTCTGGATTTCTTTGATGAAATTATTGAATCCTCTGTGGTGGGTGTTCGTAAACCAGATCCCGCTATCTACAGACTCGGAGTGGATGCTATGGGATTTGTGGCAAAGAATGTGCTGGTGGTTGGAGATTCTTTCTCAAAAGATGTTGTTCCTGCCAAAGCGGTGGGATGTCGTGTAGCTTGGTTGAAAGGAGAAGGTTGGGGAGGAGAAGTCATTGACGAATCTGTTCCTGATGTGATTATAACGAATTTGGCCCAACTGCCTGTTCTATTATAAAAAGTATGGAGACACAAAGACATGCATTGGTAAAAAGGGACTATCTAGTTCCTTTTGTTTTAGTAACCTCTTTATTCTTTTTATGGGGATTTGCACATGCTATTCTTGATGTGCTGAATAAACATTTTCAAGAGGTGATGGATATTACCCGTACTCATTCGGCAATGGTGCAGGTAATGTTTTATTTAGGTTATTTCGTAATGGCTGTTCCGGCAGGGTTATTCATCACCAGATATGGATATCGTAGGGGAGTTGTTTTCGGATTATTGCTTTACGGCATCGGGTCGTTGATGTTTATTCCCGGCGAATACTGGATGTCATTTGAATTTTTTCTGTTCTCTTTGTTTGTCATCGCTTGCGGCTTGGTTTTTTTGGAAACGGCTGCAAATCCTTATATGACAGAATTAGGGGATAGGGAAACAGCTGCCAGTCGGTTGAACCTGGCCCAGTCCTTTAATGGATTAGGATGTATTTGCGGCCCTTTGGTGGGAGGACTATTGTTGTTCTCGGAGAAGGGAGAGGCGAATATTTCATATCCTTATATGCTGATGGGGGTAGTTGTGCTGATAGTGGCACTGGTCTTTTCCCGTATCAAACTTCCGGAGATTGTTCATACAGACAATGTGGTGAATGGAAAGACAGTTAAAAAAGGCTTATGGTCGCATAAATTATTTTTATTTGGTCTACTGGCACTATTCAGTTATGAAATAGCAGAGATTTCTATCAATAGTTTCTTTATCAATTATGTGGTGGACGATGGATGGATGAATGCCCGTGATGCGGCAGTAGTGCTTTCATTCGGTGGGCTCGGGTTATTTATGTGCGGACGTTTTGCCGGTAGTTGGATTATGCAGCGAATTCGTGCAGAAAGAGTTTTGCTATACTGTGCTTTGGGAACGGTAGCGGCTACTTTTCTTATCGTTTGCAATTTAGGAAAAATTTCATTAGTTGCTTTGTTTTTGGTATATGTGTTCGAAGCCATCATGTTTCCCACTATTTTTGCCATATCTTTGAAAGGGTTGGGAAATAAAACCAAACGAGCCTCTTCTTTTTTAATGATGTCTCCTGTAGGAGGAGCTATTGGCCCTGTGTTGATGGGATATGTGGCAGACAATAGTAATATGTCCTTATCATTCATTATACCATTTGTTTCTTTTTGTGTTGTATTATTCTATTCGTGGTATGCCGATGTAGAAGGAAACTGAAATTAAAAATCCCGATATGGCTGTCTGGCTTTATCGGGATTTCTATCTATTTTTAAATTTCCTCGGCTTTCAAAGGACTAGTCCGGATAATATCCCATACATCTTCTTCTGTTTTGCTGAAGGGACCGGATGCTTCTAATTTCAGTGTCGACATGGCTGCTGCAAAACAACCGGCTTTTTCATAGGATACTCCTTTGTTGCGCATATATAAATATCCTGTGGCATACGTATCTCCGCATCCTGTAGCATCAACTATATCTTTAGGAGGATAGGCGGGTATCTTATGAAATCTACCTTCTGCATAAATTACAGAACCCAGACTTCCCAAGGTTATCAATACCTCTTTTACTCCCCATTCAGCAAGTTGCAAAGCGGCTTGTTTTATGTCTTTGTGACCGGTAAGCACTTCCATTTCGTGTTCGTTTACCTTTAGAATATCAATATATTTTAAGGCTTCCAACTTGTCTGTCCAATCTATGGGATAAACTCTTTCACCCCGGACTTCGCGCAAATATCCTTGGGCATCTACCGCCAAAATACCTTTTTCTGAAAGATATTTTACAACATCCAGTGAAAAATCATCTGCCAGAAGGCTTCCCAAATGAAAAATATGGGCATTTATATTCTGTAGCTGTTCCACTGTGAAAGGATCGGCTTTAGCTAATACCCGCTGACTGCGGTTATCTTGATTTTCCCCGTATGTATTCTCGAAATAGACTGTTCGCTGACTGGGAATAACAGTGACTCTGATACCTTTTGCACGGATATCTTCTACAGCTTTAAATTCACTGGGCGCTAGTGCTGTGACCAGCTGATAATGCTTTGTATCCTTTAAATGACTGATTCCGTGTGAAAAATAATAGGATGTTCCGCCGGGCATATAAGTCGTTTTCCTGGGTGTTACTATCTTATCTAATGTAATGTGGCCTATGCAACAAATATCATCCATACCTATTTATATTAAACGGTTGCAAAGCTACAAAAAAAACTAGAAAAAGCATGGAAGTTTTCAAAAGAAGGTGTAA
>CAUHML010000165.1 GCA_959606905.1 uncultured Bacteroides sp.
TCATCCATTTCATCATATATAATCTCTTCCGGGTCGAATGTTATGACAGGACGTGCCATTACATCGGTAACAGCAATTGGTAAAGTTCCGCTCGTAACATGATTCAATTTATCCGTAGCCTCAATGATAAAGGCTTCGTAATTTGCATTGTATTCCAGATTTTCAGACAAGCTGTAAGAATTGGGATTAAAAAATTCAGTCACCGTTTTATATTCGGTCACCCCCTCCACTGTCTGCAATTTCATTGTCACACTCTGGAGTCCGGCCTGCGACTTTATGACAGCCACTACCGGCAGATTATCTACTTTATTTAAATCCACATCCAGTTGTTCCATCGGGAATTTAATCACAGGAGCAGCCGCATTAGGATCCAGACCATCATTATCATCGCTACAGGCAGCAAAGCCCAGGCAAAGTCCTAGTATTAATAAGGTATATATTTTACGAATCATAATTAGTTCTCTTTTTAATTAACTGTGGTTATTTGGAATATTTGCAATAGTTCTCAAATATATGAATCACACCGTTCGTCGGCAGAATGTTGCTAGTCTTAGCCTGACGCTGTGGAGATTTCCCGTTGCTTCCGGTCTGATTCACCAGAATCTTACCTACTGCAGCCTGCCATGGGTTTTTCCATACAGACATTGTCATCAGTCCATTCTCTCCTTTCAGCATCGTCAATACGAACATCGGTTCCACCTGCAACTGTCCATAAGAACTATATTCACCGTCTACAATGTGATAAAGCAACATGTTCGTTACTTTCTCTTTATCACAATCGGTAATGGATGCTGCACCTGCAAATTCATTTTCACGATACAACTGCATACCTGCATTATTCAAAGCCAGAAAAGTATATTTATTGTCAGTCTGGGTATAATAGTCCTTCAGACCTGTATACTCAATAGCTGCTATCAACTCCGAGAACATATCTTTGTGATCTTGGAAATATTCCCACGCTGTCACTTTTACATACGGATCATCCACCGAAGGCTCATAATCATAATTCTTCTGCAAGTCCAGGTCACAGCCGGTCAATGCCAATATCGCCCAACAAAAGAAAAGGGTCTTATATAATATTGTCTTTTTCATTGTTTCTACCTTTTTTAGTTGTTAGTATTACCATAATACGTGTTCTGCACAATCTTCGGATTTTCCAAGATATGTGAATAGTGAATCGGGAAGAGTTCGTTTCCGTCCTGTTCCATTCCGTTAATCGGTTTCATCACTTCCTTCCACTTTCCGGTACGCAACAAGTCAAACCAGCGGCGTCCTTCGCCGGCTAATTCCACTTGCCGTTCACGCAATATATAATTAACGACTTCGTCTTCAGAAGCAAAATCATTTTCAGTCAACGTGTTCAATCCGGCACGGTCACGTACAGTTTTTACTAAATCCAAAGCTTCACCCCATTTTCCCTGATGAGCACGAGCTTCTGCTTGCAACAACATCATATCTGTGTAACGATAAATTGGATAGGCTACTTCGCATGTCTTATTCAAAGAGTTACTGATGTCACCTGCCATATATTTACGCAATTCATTTCCATTCTGGTAATTCTTCACCGTATAATCTTTGCGCAAATCACCTTTCATATCCTTTTCATCAAAGATGCTCATAAACTTGTCGGACATAACTGCCGCACGGTTTCCTGAACCGGAAAACCATTGATACATATAACTGTAACCATTCGTGCCGACTTCATCCATGTTGAAATGAACAAGGAATATTAACTCTCTGGAGTTATATTCATCATTTTCGGGCGTATCATCCGAAGGCTTATTGTTCAGTTCTTCTGTAAACATGGTATGCCAAGTAGCAATGTTAGGTTCGAAGTCTACAAAGCGTCCACCCTTTTTGGAGGCAATAGTTGCCATTTTATCAATGGTTTGGTCAGCCAGATTATATTCTTCAGCCCACATATAAGCGTCCGCCATGATAGCCCATACGCCACAGATAGAAATACGCTTGCGTTCGTAATTCTTATTACGGTTAATCAGGCTTTCCGCCTTTTTCAGGTCAGGAAGAATAACATGTTCCAGAATATAATTCTTATCTGTACGTTCCTTATAGATAGCCTCCGAATACTTTTCAGTAGGTTCTATAAACAAAGGTACGTCTCCCCAGACACGGATAGCATAGAAATAAGCCAGAGCACGCAACGCATACGCTTGTCCGAGGTAATCATTACGGTCTGCCACATCAGGCATACTGATATTAGGAACATATTTGATGGCCAGATTGGTCTGGTTAATCATCTGATACAAGGTCGTCCATTTCGCACATTTCTCGTCCGTAGACATCAGGTTGTTGATCACACGTGCCTGATCGGCCATCACTGGTGCTCCGGGAGCTACGTTATCCGAACGGAACTCACCCCAGTAAAAATAATTCTCGCGTAAAGTGGAACGCAACAGTCCGTAGATTTCATTTATACCTGCCTTAGCGTCGCGGGCGGTCTGCCACATGTCACCTGCCGGGATCTCACTCACCGGTTCCTCATTCAGAAAGTCTGAACAGCTATTCAATGATAGAGCCAGGCATACAGCTCCAACAAAATATTTTATATTCTTCATACGATATCTTCAATTAAAAGTTTGCAGAAAAACCAATACCATATTCTCTCTTTCTCGGATAGCGGTAAGAGTCTTTACCTACCTGCAGAGGATTACTTGTAGAGAATTCAGGATCGAATCCCGAATAGTTGGTCCATGTCAATGCGTTGTTTACAAAAGCGTAGATATTTATATTCTTCAACATCAGCTTCTTTATCCAGTTTTCAGGAAGATCATAGGCTATACGTACGTTCTGCAGACGAATAAAGGAAGCATCTTCCAGATAGAACGAGTTACCCATACGTGCATTGTTATAATCATCATTATACGGACGCGGATAGATTGCCTGGTCACCCGGATGCAACCACATATTATGGATGACTTCCGGCGAAGGAGTGGTTCCGGTATATTTGAACATATTACGATTATGCTCGGCTGCATTATAAATCTGTCCTCCTAATGAATAATAGAATCCGAGATACAAGCTTACGTTTTTCCAAGTTACGGTTGTATTCAAACCACCGGTCACATCAGGCATGGCATTACCAATCACCATACGGTCGTTATCATCAATCACACCGTCGCGGGTTCCTTCCGGTTCTTCCCAGTTGTAATCTCCGCCACGGAACGGTTTGCCGTTCGGTAACGTTTTCTGGCGAATATCACCTGCATATTCCTTTCCATTCAATAAATACTTGTATTGGAATACACCATTTTCAAACACCGGAGTCAGTTGCTCCCAGTTATCCGTAAAAGCATTTGATTCATCATAAGCAAAGACACCGGCACTTTTAAATCCGTAGAAGTCACCTACACGGCCGCCTTCCTGCATCCACCAGATATCACCTTCCATATATGCCTTACCTTCAGACAGCTTTTCAATACGGTTGATGTTTCTGGAGATATTGAAAGAAGCATTCCATTTCCAATCCTTCGTGCGGATAATATCACCGGTAACGGCAATTTCAAACCCGCGGTTGCTCATCTCACCGACATTGGTTTTCATATATGCAAAACCAGACTCCTTAGGTAATTGGTAGTTTGCCAACAAACCGTCTGTGTATTTATCGTAGTAATCGGCAGTAATCGTCAAACGGCTATTCCAGAAATTCAAGTCCAAACCAAGGTTGAACTGTTTAGTTTCCTCCCATTTCAGATTGTCTTTACCGATACGGGTCGGAATAACGCCGCCCACTCCGTCATAGATAGAATTCGGAGAATAAGAATAAATATAATCATAATTTCCGATCGCTTCATTACCGGTGATACCATAACTTACACGAATCTTACCATCTTCCAGGAATTTCTTCGAGAACTTCATGAATTTTTCATCTGAGAAACGCCATCCCACTGACACTGACGGGAAATTACCCCATTTGTTTTCTTTCGCAAAACGAGAAGAACCGTCACGACGCATATTCGCTGTAAACAGGTATCTCCCCAGATAATCATACGTCACACGTGCAAAAACGGAAGCCATGGAGTGATTACTCAATGTAGATCCCGTAGAGGATAAATCCAGATTGGCAGCAAACGCGTTCATTGTATAAATAAAGTCGGTAGAGGAATTCAATCCCACAAAAGTTTCATTTTCATAACGCCATTGTTGAGCACTGACACCCACCATCGCGCTGAAATTATGTCCTTTTATCTTGCGTGCATAAGTGATGAAATCTTCATTCATCCAGTTCCAGTTGAGGTAATTATAAGAATACCCTTTATTCTGTTTCTGCCATTCATCAGTAATAAGACTAGGTTCGAGTTTTTTGCGCTTGTCCAAATAGAAGTTGGCATTTATATTGGCTCTGAACTTCAGGTACTTGTTGAATTTGATTTCAAAGAACTGGAAGAAGTTAGCCTTATAAGAATCCGTAAAGTCAGTGGTATAATTGACCTGTGCAATAGGATTCTTCTGACCATTAAACACCCCGACCAAAGAGCCATCCGGATAATAAGTATTGAAATAAGGACGACGAGTCAACACTGCGCTCAATAACGTACCTTCATTCAGACCTTTCTTTTTAGAATAAGTAAGAGAAATACGGCTACCCATATTCATCCAGTCTGTCGGTGAATAATCGGAGTTGATACGAGTATTTAATCTTTGGAAACCAGTATTGGAAATAATACCCTTCTCGTTATAATAACCGGTATTGATGAAATATTTCAGTTTCTTTGTACCGCCACCTACGCTGATATCCACCTGATCTTTCTGCGCAGTACTTGTAATCATGTCCAGATAATCATTGTCTACATTGAAGAATGAATTCAACGGATCATCCAGAATATCAATACTTTCATCCGGATTACCTCCGCCGTATGTTTCAAAATACTCTTTACGGTACTGGTCGTACAACAGACGCTCTTTACGATTTGCCTGTGGCACCTTATGAGACAATGTACCCCACGAGTGATTATACTTGATATCAATACGGGCTTTACCCTCCTGACCACTCTTGGTAGTGATAATAATCACACCGTTAGCCGAACGGGAACCGTAGATCGCTGCAGAAGCCGCATCCTTCAAAATTTCCATGGAAGTAATATCATTGGTATTGATACCATCGATACTTTCCAAAGGCACACCGTCTACAATATAAAGAGGAGTAACTCCTTCGGCGGAGAAAGTGGATGTACCACGAATTTTAATAGAAGAAGATTCACCGGGTTGTCCCGAACCGGACACCACCTGTACACCGGCAGTAGTACCCTGCAATGCTTCAAAAACATTAGTAGCCATTTTTTGCTCAATGGCCTCGCTTGAGATGGAAGTAATAGCTCCTGTGACATCACGCTTTTTCATCGTACCGTAACCCACTACCACCACTTCGTCCAATAGCTTAGAGTTCTCTTCAAGCATAATATTCATTGTTTTATCTTTCACTACCACATCTTTAGGGGTATATCCCATGAATGATACAGTCAAAGTAACTCCCTTCTTCGAAACATTCAATGAGAAATTACCATCTAAATCTGTAATTGTCCCATTAGATGTTCCCTTCTCCATCACATTGGCGCCAGGCAAAGGAAATCCTGTTTTATCCACAATAACTCCCTTCACTGCAAACCCGCCTTGAGCATAAGCCGGATTGACAAAGAAAAAGAGACTCAAGGAAATCAAAAGGAACGACTGAAGCAACCGCACTTTTGTCCTACTCTGCAAATTTTTCATAACTAGAATAAAATTAAATTGGTTAATTATCAAGGTTTTACTCACTACTTAATTAATTGGGAAAAATATATTGATTCTCTCCAATAAGATGCTATCTTTTATTTACTACATGGATATTTGTCTTTCATAATACTACACAATAATTATTATATTAGAATAAAGATTACACAGCACCCGGTCTACCAAATGAAAGTGTGTGCGGACACACTTAACCAAAGAAAACTCAAGTACAAGCTGGCATTATCCAACGCCACAAAAGTATCGCATTTGAATATATTGCACCCTATCGAATTGTTCGTTTTATCTAGTCTAAAAATTCAGATGACTTATTTTAATCACTTCACAGAGGGTTCGGAGGAGGTATTATGAGCTTTTCGGTATTGCGTAGGAGCAATATCAAAAAGTTCTTTAAAGCATTTATTGAAGTATTGAGGATTTCCAAATCCTAACCGGTAAGCAATATCCGATATATTCATTTCCGGAGAATTCTGCAGAAAATATGCCGCTTTTTTCAGACGCAGATTCATGATAAAATTATTTGGCGTACTTCCCGTGATACCTTTTATCTTCTGGAATAAGACAGTACGTCCCACCCCCATCTCACGTGAGAAGACATCTACACTGAATTCGGGATTTTCCATATTATCTTCCACTACCTGCGTCGCTTGTTCGATAAACCTCTGATCGAGTTCATTCGTTGCAATCTTCTCCGCTTTGCTATCCAGCTGATGGGCATATTTATTCTGTAAAAGTCTGCGGGTATTAATCAGATTATTGCATTGCATCACCAGCCGCCGCATATTAAATGGCTTCACCACATAAATATCCGCTCCAATTCTTAATCCTTCCAACTCACGTTCGGGCGCACTAAGGGCAGTCAGAAGAACGACAGGGATATGACAAGTTTCAATATTGTTCTTAATTTTGGCACACAATTCCGTTCCGGACATTCCGGGCATCATAATATCCGAAATAACCAGATCAGGCTGCATCATTTTTACTTTTTCATACCCTTCCTCACCATCACTTGCAGTTTCAACCGTGTACAATGGAGAAAAGATATCTACAAGGATATTTCTGATTTCTTCATTATCATCAAT
>CAUHML010000166.1 GCA_959606905.1 uncultured Bacteroides sp.
ATCAGTTTCAGTCCTTTATATACTTCCCATTCGGCTTGTATGGTTCCCAATAATTCATCATTCACATTCTGGCGATAACCGCCTTCTTCCAAACGCTGCAAACCGTTTGAGTTACTTCCGGCAGGATAATTATAACTACCATCCTCATTCTTGATCGGGTAAATCGGCGGCATACGGTTTGCCTGCTCGATAATCCATTCCGTCCAGTAAGCATGTTCTTTAATATCATTACGGGCAAATTGAGAAGTCAAATTCAATGTAAAGTTATTCGTCACCTTATGGCTTACATTCAGACGTGCATTGTAGCGTTTATAACCATAATCAGGTCCCTTGAACATACTGTTCTGATCCATATAACCCAAAGAAGCCATGTAAGACAACTGGTCGTTACCTCCTGTCATCGAAACATTGTGTGAACTTTGAGGAGAATTACGGTGATACAGTTCTTTCACCCAATTTACATTCGGACCGCCATTTCTAAATTGCGCAATCTGCTCGGGAGTGAATTTTGCAGCTCTTCCCGAATTAACAGCCGCTTCATTATACAGTTCAGCATATACCCACGAGTCTGCTATCTTAGGCAATGAAGTAGGCTGCTGAACACCATACATAAAATCATAAGAGATTTCCACCTTACCGGCTTTTCCTTTCTTGGTAGTAACAAGTACCACACCATTGGAAGCACGTGAACCATAAATAGCAGTAGAAGAAGCATCTTTCAAAATAGAAATCTGCTCAATATCAGCCGGATTCAAATTGCCCAGCGATCCTTCAATTCCGTCAATAATCACCAACGGATCATTGTTGTTCATCGTATTCAATCCACGGATATTAATAGAAGGAACACTACCCGGAGTAGAACTTCCCTGCTGAATAACCAAACCGGGAGTCGTTCCCTGCATCGCTTCCAATACATTGGAAATCGGCTTTCCTTCCAATTCATCCGTAGAAACAGAAGACACAGCTCCTGTCAGGTTGACTTTCTTCTGCACGCCGTAGCCTACCACTACCACATCTTTCAAAGTAACCACATCCGACTTCAACACCACATTGATAAACTGGCGGCCGTTCACCGGAACTTCCTGTGTTTCATATCCAATTGAGGAAACTACCAATACCGCTTTTGAAGCAACATTCAGTGAAAAATTTCCATCCATATCCGTAGCCGTACCCGTAGATACACCTTTCACCAGCACGGTAGCCCCAATCACGGGTTCCCCGTCTGCCATTACTTTACCTTTCACTGCGATTGTATTAGATTGCGCATACAGTTTGGAACCAACAGCCACATTCATACAAACAATCAACATAACAGCCAATAATTGCCAACTCGAAAATGCCGTTCTGAAAAGCCGGCGGGCAAATTGCGCGTTCAATAGATTAGATTGTTTCATAACATTTTATATTTGAATTAATAGAAGAGTTATCATATATTATAAGATATTAAGTTGGGACAAAGCAAAGGAATAAGCCCCTAAAGCAACGGCTCTGCTTGCTCCTAATGTAGAAACAGCAATGCCTATTTTCTTGTGACAGGCATAATGCACCTCTCTCTCCGAAAATGGTATTTTCACCATCTTGTCTTTTTCCTCCAGAAATTTATCAAATGCCTCTTTTTCGGACAGATTGAACACCTCCATCTGCAAACAAGGGAAAGAAGCTCCTGCAAATGTGCCGATCTGCCGATTCATCTCATTCATAATTCCCGGAAGTATGTATTTAGCCGCTCCGGCCACTCCTCCGCCAATCACTACCAAGCCATCAACAATATTCAATGCACGGATGATAGCATCACCGGCCATCTCTCCCAGTTCGTTAAAACTCCGGACAGCAGCCTGCTGATCTCCCTCTGCGGTCCCTTCGGCAATATCATATATATCTTTGGGAGTCAAAGAAGAAGCATCCTTTCCGGTCAATTCCTGATATACTCGCCTGACAGCCCTGATGCTGACACTTTCTTCCGCGATCATTTCGGGATATTTCTTATTCCGCATAATCCAGACGTCGCCGCCGCAACCGTTGTCTCCGGTCAGTAACCGGCTGTCAATCACCACTCCGGCACCAAACCCGGTACCCAGCGTTATTCCGAGCAGGTTCTTATATACCTTACTGCTGCCTGCTTCTTTCAGGCGTTTATTCACTTCGGGCAAAGTGCCTGCCAAGGCTTCGCCATAAGCAAACAAATTACCGTCATTATTAATAAAAACCGGAATACCAAACTGTTCCCTCAAATAAGGTCCAAGTGCCACTCCTCCCCTGAAGGCCGGGAAGTTGGGCAAGTCACCAATAATTCCATGCTCATAGTCAGCAGGCCCGGGGAAAGCAAAACTGATAGCTACCGGAAGTTTCGGCAATCGTTTTTCAACTTCCAGGAAACCTTCTACAAGAACAGACAAGCAACGCTCCAAGTCGTCGGACGCTGCCGGAAGGCAAATAGGTTCCACTATTTCGCGACAGCCTTGTATGGCTGAAAACACGAAATTAGTGCCTCCCGCATCGAGCGTCATTACGATTCGTTCATCATGTTCATACATAGTTCTCAAGATATTAGATGATTTATTTCATTATTAAAAGCGTACGTAAGCTTTGATCGTTACACATTCTTTTCCTGCAGATTTACCATACGGGGCAATGGTATATTCTTTCACCCCGGCAGGAATAATAAATGTTTCGGCATAATGCACCACGAAAGGTTCAAAAGCATGAGTAGGACTCTCAACTACGGCCTCTTCTCCCTCCAACAGATTCAGTACATTTACACTATCGTTTGTGTGATGCAACACCGGTGATGAGAAACGGTGGCGACGAGTTTCGATAAATTCGTTCGGATGCAGTCCGGTACGTTCTTCTACCCAACCTTCTCCGGAAGCGACTTCCGTAAACTGATTGCGAAGGTGTTCATTTACATATTCCGTATCGCGATTCCAGTTGATAACGCATTTACCACGTT
Source organism: uncultured Bacteroides sp. (assembly GCA_959606905.1). The sequence goes on from CAUHML010000166.1 coordinate 2,951, forward strand.
CCACATTGATCGGACGCGGTTTTCCATCCAGTCCCAAGCGTTGCCAGTCCCATAGTTTGAAAGTAAAGAGGTTCGGAGTCGAGCTGATTTCAAGCACCATACTGTTGGCACCAGAACAATGAACAGTTCCTCCCGGAATCAGGAAGTGATCGTGTTTCTTTGTCGGAATCTTATTTACGTACTTTTCTGCGTCAAACACCAATTCACCTTTTTGTGCTTTACGCAAATCGCCGATCATCGCTCCTTTGTCCACTCCTGTCTTTACTCCCAGATAAACGACGGCATCTTCTTCCGCGTCTACCATGTAGTAACTTTCATCCTGCGTGTAGTACATACCGAAACTGTCACGGATAAATTGAGTAGTAGGATGCACCTGCAAACTCAAATTACCTCCGCCCATCGTATCCAAAAAGTCGAAACGAATAGGGAAGTCTTTTCCAAAGCGTGCCTCCACCGGTTCACCAAGCAACTCTTTACTTTTCAGCAAAACCAAATCAACCGAAGGCAGTTCAAAGCGCACTCCGTTCACTTCAAAATAAAGGCTGTTCTCTTCAGGTACACAGTCAAAGCACCAGCCGAAATTTTCGCGTTCACGATCCAGATCGCAAACCTCTTTCATCCATTGACCACCCCAGGGAGCCGGATCGAAGAAAGGAACTACCCGGAACGGTGTGTTCACCGTTGCCTCTACCCCTTTAAAGAAAGTATCCTTATCAATCATCTTCGGTGTCCCGGCCACATGGGTGTCAATCCAGAATTCTACCCTGTCAAACAATCTTTCCTTATACCTATCACATACTCTCCAATCGTTGAAATACCCTCTCTTGTATTGCAAAGAAACAGCATCGTTCCGATTGTCTATACCTAAAGCTTTTACCTCATGCCGGCGGAAACGTTGTTGGATTTCCCAACGTGCCATATCCACATAAACCACCATTGCGTCCTGTGGAGCAACAACAGCAGCACCCGTACCTATGATTACAATGGTTTCTTTTGCTTCACTGATTTGCTTCCGTGCAGCAGCCACCTTATCCGCATCCAAATAATCTTCCAGCTTCAAATTGGTGACATAGCCGAATAATACATCTTCAGTCATGAAGCGTTCTGTCAACGCTTGAATTTCTTTTTCCGGTTTCATCAAATCACGTACATTCATCACTCTTCCGGAGAATTCTTTTGAAAAAGCACCCAGCACTTCTTCTTCATATACTCCTGTATATAAATCCACAGCCAGCACTTTTCTTGCATCCATTTTCTCTTTTAACATAGAAATGATAGAATCCCAACCCTGAACAAGCATCCCCGTCAGCTTCGTAGAAGGAAATTTATCATAATTAGCTTTTCTCATGTTTATAGCGTTTTTAAATTTTATATGTTCATACATACTTTCAATTGTGCAAATATATAGATTTTATTTTTATTCCAAACAAAACTTGGATTATTTTTTGATAAATCTTATATTTGCTGAAAATAAACCAATCAGGATAGATATGAAATTAGATCATAATAGTGATAAACCGCTTCATATTCAGGCAGAAGAGATACTAAGAAGACTCATAGAATCTGAAGAGTACAAAAACGGGAAGCTATTTCCCAATGAGGTCGAATTGTCTGAACAATTACATATTTCAAGGAACACATTGAGACAAGCTATCAACAAACTCGTGTTTGAGGGGCTTTTGGTGCGCAAGAAAGGCTACGGCACGAAGGTAGTAAAGAAAGGTATCGTAGGCGGAGTAAAGAACTGGCTTAGTTTCTCACAGGAAATGAAGATGTTAGGTATAGAGATTCGCAATTTCGAGCTACATATCAGTTTAAAGCGTGCAACCGAAGAAATCGGTACGTTCTTTGATTTAGGTTCCAGTCCCGACACTCGCTGTGTAGTGATGGAGCGCGTCAGAGGAAAAAAAGAATATCCGTTTGTTTACTTCATCTCTTATTTCAACCCCAATATTCCACTAACCGGAGAGGAAGATTATACACGCCCATTATACGAAATGCTGGAAACCCAATATAATATAGTGGTAAAGACCAGCAAGGAGGAGATTTCAGCCAGACTTGCAGGGGAATTTATTGCAGAGAAACTGGAGATAAAATCCAATGACCCTATATTAATAAGGAAAAGATTTGTTTATGATGTGAACGGAGTACCTATTGAATACAACGTCGGATATTACCGGGCAGACAGCTTTACTTATACAATAGAGGCAGAGAGATAGACGGTATGTTCATACATATATAATATAAGGAGGCTATTTTAGAAGTTGAAATCTCTATCTTTCCTTTAAAATAACCTCTTTATATCATCTCTCTTTCCATAATCATGTCCTACCCGTCATTTATTATCGAACTACCATTAGAGCATCCGGCAAGAATCCGATCCAGACTTTCATCCACAACACCTATCATCTGAAGTTTGGATAATAAATGATAGTAAGAAGTTTTTCCTACTCCTTCTATTCTCAACAGACTTTTCCACCCTCTTCCCGATACGATTTCCAATAAATCTTTTACTGTTCGAACATCTTGATTATACAAGACATTAGCCAACCGAGTATCAGCTACTTTACAAACAGGCAATTGAAGTATCCACTCCTCCTGCCCAACATTTATATTCTTATTATTGTCTGCCAAAGATAAAAAACGAGCATCGATAGCACGCTTTCGATAAGTAGCCAATATATCTTTTTTCAGTTTCAACCCTTTAAGTATAGAGTTATACATTTGCAATGTCTTCCCATAGGTAATTCGATGCCGATCAGCCACTTTCGCTACTGATTCTCCTGTAGAAATTGAATAGAAGATATCGCGGGTAACAGGGTGAAGAATCAATGCTGACAGTTCACGAATGATTATTTCATATAGCGGTTTACAAGTCGTCTGTGTTCTCAATACATATAGTAGATCATCGTATTTGGAAATGATAAAGTCCCGTTCCAGTTTCTTTTCTTCTACGATTTTAGAAAGGTAACCTGCTTCTAAACCAAGTCTTTTGTGAGCTTCCAGATAAGCATCCAAACTCTCATCATCCAAAAACAACTGATCGTTGATTCGGGAACTCGTAATGTATCCAAGATTTGCCCAATTTCTAAGAATCGTCTCCTGGATGCCGTGTCTTTCAGACATCTGTTTTGTTGTGAGCCAATTTGACATAAAAAAACGGAACTAGATTAATAATATTAACTAGTCCCGTACCTTTTATTATAAAAGAGTACGGAGCTGTCACATCCCGCTAGTAGGAGGTAGTAACGGCTACCCAATGCATACGGGCAGACAGCCCGTACCCTATGAGAAGTCATAGAAGTACAGGCGTCTTCCCAGCATGCATTAAAAAATCCGTTACAATTTCCTACTAGCCGAGGAAACGCACAATCGCACACCACAAAGGCGTGCTACGTTCCAATGACAAAGGTACAAATACTTTTCGGAAAATAACAAGAGAGAGGTATAAATGTTTAGGAAAGAAAACGAATGATGATTGTATAATTAAAGCGTATGTATATAAATAGACAGGCTTCAATTAGTTATCTTATTCATATAAGAAACCACTCTACAATTAAAGCACCTCTCTCTTGTATAAACTAGCTACTTTTGTAGCACACATCAATTCGTTCCACAAATATGGAACGAAACAATAACAGATGTGGAACTAAAGGGAAACAACTGTGGAACTAAAAGTCAACAGCTGTAGAACGATTTAACAGTAACTATAAAACCACTAAACATTAGTATATGAGTGCAATATATGACTTATTTGAGACTCCTAGTCCAAACAAAGAAGAGAAACAACCGCTACATGCCCGTATTGTCTCCAAAGGAACCGTAGATAAAGAA
>CAUHML010000167.1 GCA_959606905.1 uncultured Bacteroides sp.
TGAGAATCTCGTTACAATCGCAGCCATCCACTCCACCTGTTTTAAAAACCAAATTCTTGCCATACATATCAGGTAAAGGAAGAAGTTGTGGTTTATCATAGAGGGCTACAATCGTGACAATAGCATTAGGACGGGCACAATCCCAAGCCAAATGGAAGGAATCGTCACTCCCTGCCACTTCCAAAACGACATCTGCACCACCATGGTCACTATTCTTGAGAACAAAATCTTTGCAGTTTTCCGGTTCAGTCACCAACACATCAGGATAATGCTCACAGACAAACCGAATTCTTTCAGGAGACTTTTCACAGACAATAATGCGTTTGGGTTTCTTCAGCATCACACACAACAAAGTACAAATCCCGGTAGGTCCGGCACCGATGATAAGAACAGTATCTTCCTCGGTAATTTCCGAGATGCGTGCTGCCCAAAAACCTGTTGCAAGCACATCACCGACAAACAAAGCTTGTTCATCACTCACTGTATCCGGAATACGGTTCAAACCCTGATCCGCATAAGGAACTCTGACATATTCCGCCTGACCGCCATCAATTCGGCAACCTAAAGCCCAACCGCCATTAGGATCAGTACAGTTATTCACATATCCATGCTTACAGAAAAAACACTCACCGCAGAAAGTTTCGACATTCACAGTCACCCTGTCACCAGGCTTCACCGAAGTGACATCAGCCCCTACTTGTTCTACCACACCTACCATTTCATGCCCGACAGTTATTCCGGGCACAGCACGCGGCACACTGCCATGTTTAATATGAAGATCACTGGTGCAGATGCTACCAAGTGTTACACGCACGACTGCATCCCGTGAATCCTTTATTTCCGGTCTTGCTTTCTCCTGCAATTCAAACTTTCCGTGTTCAATATATGTGTATGCAAGCATAATATCCTCCTCGTTCATTAATATATACCTTGCAAAGATAATGATTTCATTGGCAAAACAAATCTCTTTTATCACGTTCAATACTCCCAAACCGAATCTCACTCTATATTTATAACAATACAAAGCTGAATAAAGTCATTCACTGTTTTTTCTACTTCAGCTTTGATATTCTGGAAAATATTCTTACTTTTATATCCTAAATAATAAATAAAAACAGCAGCATGACTTATTATATTTACACACAAGCCTATGATAGATACTTCCGAAAATCTGATTATTATAAAAGGTCAAATCAAGACTCCTGAAATAGAAAGTTGCCAAAATCATAATGGCAACTATAAGGTAGTATTCCGGAATGTTCCCAGTGCGTATACTTACAAAGAAGAAAATGTCCTTTGGCTGACTGATCCGGACAAACCGGACCCCAATAATTATCAAATAATCAGTAAAGGGAGAACTTTATCAAACATCAAAGCCTTATCTATTTTTAAGGCCGGATCACACAACTATTGGCACATTCGTTTTCTGAATGGTAAAGAGTATGATTACAGAGAAAAGGACTTAGAAATTATCGAATCATGCTTGGGAGAGAGTCGTTCGAAAAGTATATTCGAATATTTGAAGAAAGTTGCCGATGCGAACGAATTGAAAGCTGATGACGGAACGAAGCTATTGGCAAAACAATATGAAAAGATTCATTTCATCGCAAACAACAGAGCTATTGCTGTATATCTGAATCCTCAAAAATATAAAATGCAGACCCGGACTGCCTCAACCTTGATTTTTCCTTTCGGTTGTAATGCAAGCCAGCAAAAAGCAGTCCAGGCAGCTTTTGAGAATCAAATCAGTGTTGTGCAAGGACCTCCGGGAACTGGAAAGACCCAAACGATTCTGAACATCATTGCCAATATCCTTGTGCGTGGTAAGACTGTTCAGGTAGTATCTAATAATAACTCCGCCATTGTCAATGTACTTGAGAAGTTATCCAAATACGATATGGGATTCATTGTTGCATTGCTTGGCAGCACAGCTAACAAAGAGAAATTCATCGAGACTCAAGAAGAGGAAAAACAATATCCGGAGAACTTTGAGTCATGGCATGATGCAGATGCCGACCAACCTCAATTTCTCAATCAGATACATCATCAGACCGAAGAACTAAAAAGCATATTTTCCAAACAGGAACGCCTTGCCATGGCAAGACAGGAAATACAAGCTTTAAAAATAGAGTGGCAACATTATCTGCAAGAGTTCGGAACAAAAGAATTTACTCTCCAACAACGAAAGAGTTCCAGCTCGGCAGACCTTCTGAATTTATGGAATGAATGTCAACAATTTGCAGAAAAAGAGCAATCATCAAGTCTCCGGGGAATAGCAGCTTTTATTCAACGGTTGAAATGGTTATTCTTTAAATTCAGGAGCAAAGCGATTTGTAAAATCCCCGATAAAGGTTTTTATAAACGGGAGATGAGTTTGATTATCGCCGACTTCCAAATCTTATTCTACCAAACAAAGTACGCAGAACTGGAAGTCGAAATAGACACATTAGAAAAGGAGCTTGCCAACAAAGATGCAGCAGAAATGGCTAGACAAATGGCCGATACATCAATGAAATATCTAAAGAATCAGTTATTTCATACCTATGGCAATAATCATGACAAGCCCATCTTTACGCTCCCTGATCTAAGAAATAATTGGCGAGAGGTACAAAAAGAATACCCTATTATATTAAGTACGACCTTTTCATCATTAAGCAGTCTGCAACGAGATGCCGTATATGATTATATCATTATGGACGAAGCGTCGCAGGTTTCCGTTGAAACCGGAGCTTTAGCCTTGTCATGTGCTAAAAATGCAATCATTGTCGGTGACACCATGCAACTTCCCAATGTGGTCACGGAAGAAAATAAGGAAAAGCTAAACTTTATCGCTAATGCCTGCCTGATTAAGCCGGAATATGATTGTGCCAATATGAGTTTTTTGCAATCCATCTGCAAAGTTATTCCGAATATACCACAGACCTTGTTACGGGAACATTATCGATGCCATCCCCGAATCATCAACTTCTGTAATCAGAAATTTTATGGTGGAGATCTTGTCATCATGACACGTGATAAAGGAGAAGAGGATGTCATTTGTGCCATACGGACAGCCAAAGGTAATCACTCCCGCAGTCACATGAATCAACGGGAAATAGATGTTATCAAAGAGGAAGTACTACCGAATCTATCTTATGAAACAGATGAAATTGGCGTCATAGCTCCATATAACAAACAAGTAGATGCAGTAAAATCCGCACTTGAAGAGGATATTGATGTCGCAACAGTCCATAAATTTCAGGGAAGAGAAAAGGATGCTATCATTATGACCACTGTCGACGATGTCATCACTTCCTTTTCCGACGATCCCAACCTGCTCAATGTTGCTGTTTCGCGGGCTAAGTCACAATTCTATTTAGTCGTATCGGGAAACGAACAACCCAAAGACTGCAATATCAGCGATTTGATCGCTTATATCGAATATAACAATGGCACTGTTTCCACCAGTAAGATTCATTCTATATTCGATTATCTATATGAGCAATATACAGATGCCCGAATTGCCTATTTGAAGAAGCACAAGAAAATATCCGAATACGATTCCGAGAATCTTACATTTGCCTTACTTGAAGATATCCTGAAAGAAAATATCAATATGCGTCATTTGAATATCATTTGCCATTTACCACTCTATATGTTGATTCAGGATTATTCTCTATTGAATGAAGAGGAAAGCAAATATGCTGCAAATATAAATACTCATATTGATTTTCTAATTTATAATCGTGTGAGTAAACAACCGGTATTGGCTATTGAGACGGATGGTTATGCATTCCACAAATCGGGGACGAGTCAGTCAGAACGTGATATTAAAAAGGATCGTATTTTAGAGTTGTACGGAATTCCGTTAGTGAGATTGTCTACTATTGGTAGTAATGAGAAGAAAGTTATTGGAGATAAGTTAAGTGAAGTATTAAACTTGCATTAGAATGTTCATTGCAAATCATATTTTTTTGTTAGAATAGGAGTTTCTGCATATTCTAACAACCAAAAGAATAAATTTTACTCCAACTATAACAATTACATCAATAATAATGCCTACATTTACTTCTCATTTAAAGTATGACAGCACTATGGAAATTATTTTCTACTTTTGCATCAACCTCATTAAAAGTTTCTATGAACTTAAAGTGAGCACATAAACATTAATCACAATGACAAAAATATAATAGTATGGCAAAGACAAATACAGCCGAATTAGGATTTGAAAAACAAATATGGAAAGCAGCTGATTTATTACGTGGCAACATGGATGCATCAGAATATAAATCAGTCGTTTTAGGACTTATTTTCCTTAAATATATATCAGACAGTTTCGAAGCAAAACATCAAGCTCTTATCAATGAAGGAGAAGGCTTTGAGGAAGACAAAGATGAATATTCCTATGAGCATATTTTCTTTGTTCCCAAAGAGGCTCGTTGGTCGGTCATAGCAGAAGCAGCACATACTCCGGAGATTGGTACTGTCATCGACAACGCCATGCGACTGATAGAGAAAGAAAATCCTCGTTTAAAAGGGATTCTTCCTAAAAACTTCGCACGACCAGAATTAGATAAACGCCGTTTAGGGGATGTTGTGGACTTATTTACAAACGTTCAAATGAAAGAACATGGGGACAGCAAAGATATACTGGGGCGTACCTATGAATATTGCCTCTCCAAATTTGCAGAAGCGGAAGGTAAGCTTGCCGGTGAATTTTTCACACCTTCATGTATTGTCCGTACATTAGTTGAAGTACTTCAGCCATATAGCGGACGCGTATACGATCCGGCTTGCGGTTCTGGTGGCATGTTTGTACAATCAGCCAAATTTATCGAACGACATCATGGAAATATCAATAACATATCAGTATTCGGTCAAGACAGCAATCCTACTACATGGAAAATGGCTCAAATGAATCTGGCGATTCGAGGCATTGAGCCTGACCTTGGAAAATTCAACGCTGACACATTTTTTGATGACCAGCATCCTACACTAAAGGCTGATTACATTCTAGCAAACCCTCCGTTTAACCTAAGTGATTGGGGAGCAAACAAACTTCAGGATGATGTACGCTGGAAATATGGTATACCTCCTGCTGGAAATGCCAACTTTGCCTGGCTTCAACACATGATTCATCATCTTTCCCCCAAAGGACGTATAGGAATGGTACTTGCCAATGGTTCTCTATCCTCGCAAACAGGCGGTGAAGGAACTATCCGCGAAAATATTATAAAGGCAGATCTAATAGAAGGTATCATAGCATTACCTTCCCAACTTTTTTATACGACAGGTATTCCAGTCTCTTTATGGTTCCTCAACCGGGCTAAAAAACAAACGAATAAAATATTGTTCGTTGATGCCCGCAACATGGGTAGCATGATTACCCGTAAACTCCGTGAATTATCCGAAGAAGATATAATGAAAATAGCGGGTACTTTTGATGCTTTCAATTCAGGAACTTTAGAAAATGAAAAAGGTTATTGTGCTGTTGTATCAATAGAGGATGTAGCCAAACAAGATTATATCCTCACCCCGGGACGGTATGTAGGAATTGCAGAAACAGAAGATGACGGAGAACCGTTTCAAGAAAAAATGGAACGTTTGACTTCTGAATTATCTGATTTATTTGCACAATCCCATGACCTCGAAGAAGAAATTCGCAAACAATTATCTAGTATAGGATTCACAATCAAATAAATATTACTATATTCTTCGATTTATTAATTAACTCAATAATAGAAGAATATGAAAGAAAATTTGATTCAAGAAATTAGCAATGCGATGACAGATGTTTTAAGTATAGAACAAATGGCTCAACTTAATGGAGTATTACTTCAAGTTATAAGTAAATACACCATTACAAAAGACGGTGAGAAAGAGCATGAAAATGCTGCTACAAACGACCGTCTGCTTGAAATCTTTTTGTCCGCAAAGCAAGTTGAAGGCTGTACTACTCCGACTATCAAATATTATAGTTCAACAGTCAAACAACTTTTCAAGACTATGCCTAAAAAAGTAGTAAACTATTCTACAGAAGATATACGAGCATACTTGGCTGTATTCCAACGCAAGCATAAGTCCAGTAAAGTGACAATAGATAATATTCGACGAATCTTTTCTTCTTTCTTTTCATGGCTTGAAGAAGAGGATTATATCATAAAGAGTCCTATACATAGAATCCATAAAGTAAAAACCGGCACACAAATCAAAGAGGTACTTACTGATGAAAACATCGAACACCTTCGCGATAACTGTACGGAAATTCGTGACCTTGCAATGATTGATCTCTTATGCTCAACTGGAATGCGTGTCGGTGAATTAGTAAAACTAAACCGAGAAGACATCAATTTTAACGAACGAGAATGCATCGTTTTTGGCAAAGGCAATAAAGAACGAATAGTATATTTCAATGCAAGAGCTAAAATACATCTGCAACAATATCTTAGCTCCCGTAAAGACAGAAACAAAGCATTATTTGTCTCTCTTGCCAAGCCACATAATCGACTGCAAATATCGGGTGTAGAGGTTCGACTACGTAAAATTGGACACTCTTCAAAAATAGCTCGTGTCCATCCTCACAAATTCCGACGAACACTTGCTACAATGGCTATAGACAAAGGAATGCCTGTAGAACAAGTACAGAAACTACTCGGTCATGTAAAAATTGATACTACCATGCATTATGCTATGGTTAATCAAAATAACGTAAAACTATCTCATCGTAAATACATTAATTAAAATGCGGATAAGATACAATACATATAACAATAAGAATCATCT
>CAUHML010000168.1 GCA_959606905.1 uncultured Bacteroides sp.
CACTCATTTCCCGAACATAATTTAATTTGTTCTTAGGCTATGTCGTTTTTTTGATTGTTTACTTTTTTATATTATTCATAATGCTTGTTGGCATTCTTATTCCGGTATACAGCATCAGTTGTATTAGTCCGGTAGATGTGTTGTGGGATGAATACGACTGACAAAAACGATCATACTGTCCGTTATCGGACAATATATTAAATAATAATCTGTTGAAAATTAAATGTTTATTGCTTTGGTATATCTTTTGATTCATAAAAATAAAAAGTGTATAAGATTAACAATTTAAATAAGAAAAATTATGGCAATGATTAAATTAACCGGTATCAATAAAATCTACCGTACCAATGAGATTGAAACATTAGCACTGGAAAATGTAAATTTGGATGTGATTAAAGGCGAATTTGTTAGTATTATGGGGCCTTCCGGTTGCGGTAAGTCTACCTTGTTGAATATTATGGGGTTATTGGATGCTCCCAGCAGTGGAAAGATTGAAATAAACGGTACTTCTGTAGAAAGTATGAAAGATAAAGAACTGGCTGCTTTTCGTAATAAGACTTTGGGATTTGTGTTCCAGTCATTCCACCTGATTAATTCGCTGAATGTGATTGACAATGTAGAATTGCCTTTGCTCTATAGAAAGATGGCTGCCAAGGAGCGTACCCGTTTGGCAAAAGAAGTGTTGGAGCGTGTCGGTTTAAGTCATCGTATGCGCCACATGCCCACACAGCTTTCCGGTGGTCAGTGTCAGCGTGTGGCGATAGCCCGTGCTATTGTGGGCAATCCCGAAATTATCCTTGCCGATGAGCCTACCGGAAATTTGGACTCAAAAATGGGTGCTGAAGTAATGGAGTTGTTGCATAAATTGAATAAAGAAGATGGACGTACCATTGTGATGGTAACCCATAATGAAGAACAAGCCAAACAGACTTCAAGAACTATCCGTTTCTTTGATGGCCGTCAGGTGCAATAACTGGAGGCTACTTCATTTTTTCTACGGACCATTAATGAAAAGGTACTATAATGATAAAAAAAACAATAGGACAAGTAATTTATCAATTGCGTAACCAACCGTTACTAAGTGCAATTACTATATTGGGAACTGCCCTCGCCATTGCTTTGATAATGGTTATTCTAATTGTCTATCAAGCGAAAACGGCGGACTATGCTCCTGAAGTAAATCGTTCACGCTCGCTTTACGTCAAATGGGAGCGTACGGTATATGACAAAAAAGAACCTAACAGCGCAGGTCATTCCCGACCTTCATTGTGGATGGCTAAAGAAGTCTTTTATCCGTTGAAAACTCCCGAAGCTGTATGCGTTACTTATGAAGCCGGTGAAGTATTAGTCAGTACTCCAGGAGCTGATGAAGAGGTCAATACACCGTTGTTACTGACAGATGCTGATTTTTGGAAGATATACCAATTTCATTACTTGTCGGGAAAACCTTTTACCCAGGCTGACTTTCAGTCGGGAATAAAGAAAGCTGTTATTGTTGAAAGTGTGGCGAGGCGTCTTTATGGAGATGTGGACGCTGCTATTGGGAAACCTGTACAGATTAATTTTACTGATTATACTGTTTGTGGTGTAGTAGAGAATGTAAATCGTTTTTGTGAGTTTGCATGGAGTGAGGTTTATGCACCTTATTCTTCGAATGCGATAGCCAATAAGGTGGAAGCAGGAGAAACTCAGGGAAATCATATCATTACTATCTTGGCGCATTGTTCAGATGATTTTGAGAAAATCCGTAATGAGGTGGCCCGTGGAGTGGCACAGATTAATACGACACTGGGTGAGAGAGAATTGCAACTGATGGGGCAACCGGATAACTTCCGTACTCAGTTGAATCGTAAATTTGCCAACTCGTATGAAAATCTGGATGCGGCATATTGGAAATATGGCATTATGATTATTGTTATTTTATTGGTTCCCGCCATTAATCTAAGCGGATTGACACATACCCGTATGCGTCGTCGGCTGGAAGAATTAGGTATTCGTAAATCTTTTGGCGCTACACAGGGAGAGTTGGTGTGGCAGGTTTTGAACGAGAACTTTGTATTGACATTAATCGGTGGGATGCTGGGACTTGGACTTTCTTATCTGTGTCTGTGGCTGATGAGTGATTGGTTGCTTCAGACTGCTTGGGGAGCAACAGCTACCATGAATGTTTCTATGGTCAGTCCTGTTGTATTTTTTGTGGCGCTTTGTTTTTGTCTGGTGCTTAATTTGCTTTCGGCATACATTCCTGCCTGGCGTGTTGCCCATACTCCGATTGTCGATTCGTTAAATCAAAAACTCTAAGGCTATGCTGATTCATTTATTAATTATTATAAAGAATAATCTTCGTGCCAATCTGTTGCTGATGGCTGGAATGTTCGTCATTGCTACTTCACTGTGGTATGCTGTGGATTATGTGTATGCTGTGGTAGTGAACCAACAGAAATCATTAGGGTTTGATTGGGAGCATGTATATTATGTACAAGCGGCCGTCTTACCCAATGAAAGCGTGGAGTGTGACACAGCAAGTCGGTCTGATGATGAAGTGACAGCTGAATATTTGGAATTTTATAATCGGCTGCAACATCATCCGGCAGTAGAAAGTGCATGTTATACTTTGATGCATTTCCATTATATATGGAAAAACGGTAGTGGAACCATGTCTTATGATACATTGAAGACCAGTGCGATGTATCGGGAAGTCACTCCTTCTTATTTTACCGTGTTTCGTGTCAGAGGGGCTGATGAATGTTCGCCTGAAGAGTTGTCCCGGCGGGCATCACATACCAATGATTTTGTGGTGACGGAAAATACAGCTTGTCGGCTGTTGAATCCGGACATAAATAATATGACTGTAAAAGGAGTGGAGCTAGCCGGTCGGTTTATTCATAGTGGGGTTTCCATGCGCAAGGATGAACCAGATTCGGTGCGTGTGGCCGCCGTATGCGAGAATCAGAAATATAATGAATATTCCAATTGGAGTAAAGCCGTTTATCGCATTGTACAGTTGGGACAGGGAGATTTTAAGATAAGCTATGGCAGTATTCCTTATCATGATATATTTATTCGTGTGAAGGCAGATGCCGACCGTCCTGGCTTTGTGGAATCATTCCGGAAAGAGATGAAGAAACAGCTGCGTGTGGGTAATCTGTATCTGGCGGATATACGTCCTATGAGTTATTACCGGAATGAACATCTGGCTGATTATCGTAGCGATCTTTATACTTATTTGGCCATTGCTGGATTCTTTTTAGCTAATGCATTTTTGGCCATATTGGGTACTTTCTGGTTCCGTACGCAGCAGCGTCGTGAAGAACTGGCCGTCCGTCTGGTTGCTGGGGCTACGCCGCACAGTCTTCAGACTCTTTTAATGGGAGAAGGCTTTCTACTGATAACCATCGCTTATATTCCTGCTTTGGTTGTAGCTTATAATTTAGGTATTTCTGATTTAGTAGAGACATGGCCTGTAGAATGGAGTTTCACACGTTTCCTGATAGGAGGGCTCGTTACTTTTCTGTTACTTTGGGCTATTGCCGCTATCAGCATTTGGTTTCCGGCACGGCAGGCCATGAGTATCCAGCCAGCTGAGGCATTGCATGGTGAGTAAATCAGATATTCATTTTATTAAAAGATGGAATTAATGAAAAACGGAGATACATTTGGGATCTATTTGGAAATATAGAACATTGTATCTCTGCTTTAATTTATATATCAGGAAATGAAATCGTGTGCGAAAATGAAGTTGGTGTTCATTTTCGGACAGTGTATAATAAAGATAATATGTTTATATTCAGTTTTTTGTGTCTTTGGCATGACTTTGGCTAGTATAGATATAAAGTGTATAAGAAAATAATAAAATAGAATTCGAAAATGATAAAACAGTATTACAAGCAAGCTTTGGCACAACTACGCCAACATCCGCTTATCAGTATTATCGGTATTGTGGGGACTGCGCTGAGTATTTTCCTTATTATGTTGGTAGTGATGATGCAACAAGTAAAGGTCGCTCCTTTTTCTCCCGAGTCCAATCGTAACCGTTTTTTACATGTACATTATATGAGTATCAGTCATAAAGATTGGGGAAATGGGACAAGTAATGGTCCGATGAGTGTACAGACTGCACGTGAAGTATACAAATCGTTGAAGACTCCTGAGGCTGTTACTGTTTATTGTTGCATGACGGTGTCCACTCCTGTTTCCCTACCTGGTGCGCCTGCGATAGGAGCTGATGTGCGTGAGACAGATGATACATTTTTTCATGTGTTCGATTTTCAGTTTACAGATGGAAAGCCGTATGATGAAGCTACTTTTACAGCTGGGCGCCCTGTAGCTGTTATAACAGAGAGCATATCACGTGCCTTGTTTGGTTCTATTCAGTCTGTAGGTAAAGAATTTCTGCTGAGTCATGCTCCTTATCGTGTAGTAGGAGTAGTGAAAGATGTTTCAACTCTTGCCGATATGGCTTACGGGCAAGTATGGATTCCTTTCACTTCGACCAACCTGTCTAATGACACATGGAGTGATAACCACATGGGAATGATGAGTGTAACTCTGTTGGCGCATGACCGTGAGGATTTTGATGAGATTCGTGCTGAGGCTAAGCGCCGTATGAATGAGTATAATTCAATACTTGCTGATCAAGGGTATACATTGATAGATCGCAACCGTCCTTATGACCAGGAAACCCAATCGATTTCTTTTGCTGCCAATTTGGAACCGGATTTAAAAGCGGCTCGTCGTGAGCGTGTCATTATCTTTATTATTCTATTATTGGTTCCTGCCATAAATTTGAGCAGCATGACGCAAAGCCGTTTGCGTCAGCGTGTAGCCGAGATAGGTGTGCGTCGTGCATTTGGAAGTACCCGCATAGAGATGGTGGGGCAGATTGTGATGGAAAATCTCGTAATCACTTTGTTGGCAGGGGCTATCGGATTGCTCATTAGTATATTATTCGCTTATTGGGGCACTGATATATTGTTTGCACAACCTTATAGTGTTACTCTGAATGCGCCTACTGTTGATTCCAGAATTTTATTGCAACCATCTACTTTCCTCTATGCATTGTTGTTCTGTTTTGTATTGAATTTGCTTAGTAGCGGTATTCCCGCATGGCGGGCATCGCGTACTAACATAGTCAATGCTTTGGGAGGAAAGATACATTAATAGATGAAAAATTAAGAATTTAAAAGAAGAGTTAGAATGAATAAGAAACTATTGACACAAATAAAGAATGAGTGGCGTTCCAATCTTTGGCTTGTTACCGAATTGTTGTTGGTGAGCGTTGTTATGTGGTATATTGTCGATTATATGTATGTTAAGGCAGCTGTTTACTATGAGCCACGTGGTTTTGATATCTCCCATTGTTATTTGATACAAATGGGACGCCTTACTGATAAAAGTCCTGATTTTATTCCTAATCAGACAAAAGAGCAGCAGCGGGAAGATGTGAAAGGACTTGCCGAGCGTCTTAAATATCGTCCGGATATAGAGGCGGTTGGTTTTGGTCAGAATTCTTATCCTTATAATGGGAGTAACAGCGGTACGGAGGTTAGATATGACACACTTCAGTCGCCGGGATGGACTATTCGACGTTTAGTAAGTCCTGATTTTGTCCGGGTTTTCCAGTATCATGGTACTCGTGGGGAAACTCCTGAACAATTGGCGGAGTTGCTTAGCCATCCCAAGAATTTTTTGGCTTCCGATAATTTATACAAGAAACGTTACGGAAGAGATTTGACTCCATTGGTAGGAAAACAGTTTTATTTGTTTGGAGATACGACGGAAACCTATACGCTGGGAGCATCGTTGGAGGTAGTCCGGTATTCAGATTATGAGCAGGCATGGAACAGCTACAGTATGGTGAAACTTTTGCCGGAGAATTGGTATGATGTGGGACTTGAATTGTGTGTACGGGTAAAAGAAGATCAGGATAAAGATTTTATAACCCGTTTGAAAGCTGATAGTGAGAAGCTATATCGGGTGGGGAATGTGTTTATAGCCGAAGTGCGTTCGTTTGATGATATCCGTCGTAACTATCAACAGTCACAAACCAATTCCATGCGCAGCTATATTTTGGGTATGGTTTTTTTATTGTTGAATATTTTTTTAGGATTGCTGGGCACGTTCTGGTTTCGTACTCAGCAACGACGTGGTGAGATTGCTTTGATGAAATCTTTGGGAGGAACAGACCACAGTGTCTTTGTACGCCAGTTGGTGGAAGGATTACTGCTATTGGTTATAGCCACTATTCCGGCTGTTTTTATCAATTGGAATCTGGCAAATAGTGAATTGAATGCTTGGATGAATGGTACTACTATTGAAGGTGGACGCTTCATAATAACAGTTCTTATCTCCTTTATTTTGATTGCATTGATGATTGTAGTAGGCATTTGGATTCCTGCACGTAAGGCTATGAAAGTTCAGCCGGCGGAAGCATTGCATAATGAGTAATTTCTTTTTTTGTTAAAAGATTTTAGAGCATAGCACAAACATGATAAAACTATATTTCAAACAGGCTTTTTTCCAACTCCGTGAGAATAGGCTCATCAGCTTGGTCTCTATTATAGGAACGGCATTGGCTATTTGTATGATCATGGTCATCGTTTTGGTGTTGGAAGTGCGCATTACGGATTGTGTGCCTGAGGTGAACCGTTCACGTTCTCTTTATATGAAAGCGATGTCTATTCATCAGAAAG
>CAUHML010000169.1 GCA_959606905.1 uncultured Bacteroides sp.
TGGAAAGAAGCATCCTGATAACGGCAATTACTATATTTCCGTTTCAATTCATCAATGACAGCCTTTCGAAGTACCCCATCTCCCTTGCCGTGAATAAAGACAATCTTCTGTTCACGCTTATTCTTATAAGTTTCCATCACTTCGCGAAACTTATCCAATTGATAATTCAGTATTTCAGCATTGCCCATCCCTTGAGTATCATCCAGCAAAGAATCGATATGAAGATCTATTTCAATAATTCCGCTCTTTCCGCCATGAGTAGTATGGTTTGGTTTCACAATAGGTTGTGACTTCGGTTTATCTACAGATTTCTTCTGCAGCAGAGCCTCTTGAATCTCCTCCGCCGAAACATATACTTGTTTGGCAGGCATATCATCTTTCACAATGTCATAAATCAAAGCCGGTTCTTCAAAGAAATCAGAATCGCTAAAGGTATGAAGTTTATAGAACTTCACGGTATCGATCCGTATCTCCACACTAACAGCCGGTTTGATAGCCGCAGGCTTACCGTCCTTGAAGGCGATCAACTGAACAGCCACCCGCTCCATATCATTCAGTACATCTTTGGTGAACTCTTCCAACAGCAATTTTGTATTAGGCTCCACCAAACCGTGCGAACGGTTCTTCCATGCTTTCCCTTCGGCACTCAAATAAGTGTAATACAAATAATAATTGCTATCATTTACCAGATAAGTTTCAAAAGGAGTAGTCATCATCGCTTTTGCGTCTTCGGGCACATAAGCCAGAAATACATTCAAAGTATCTCCTCCACGCACCTCCGGCTGACGTTGAATAACAGGCATCTCCGGTTTTACCGGTTTAACAGGTTCTTCCGGTTTCGGCGCAGACGAACCGGGTTTACGCCTCATATTATAGTCATCTGTTTCAATCACGACACACTCGCGTATCGGCATCGGAATATCAAACCCATCTGCATCTTCTACCAACACAAAATCCTTTCCCTGGAATCCAGTTACGATTCCACCGCCTACCTCACTAAGAAAGCGTACTTTATCTCCTATTTTCATTATTGTATATCCAATTAAAATTCAAACTCAAAAAAACGAGTAACAAAGATAGAGATTTCTATGAAATTAAATGGAGATTCGGTTCTAAAAACAAACCGTCTGCCTTTATTCCTCTTTTTATTGTAACTTTGCATACGAAATACCAAACAAATGATCTAAAATTCACCATTAACGACGAAAACCGATGAAAGAACTTATTAAAGTCATTGCTTTTGATGCAGACGATACCTTGTGGAGCAATGAACCTTTTTTCCAGGAAATAGAGAAACAATATACAGACCTATTAAAGCCTTATGGCACTTCTGAAGATATTTCAGCCGCTTTATTTCAAACAGAAATGAATAATCTGAAATATCTCGGCTATGGAGCCAAAGCCTTCACCATTTCTATGGTAGAGACAGCTTTGCATGTGAGTGGACAAAAGATTTCAGGTACAGACATCCAACATATTATTGAATTAGGCAAATCATTACTGAAAATGCCTATTGAACTATTGCCGGGAGTAAAAGAAACGCTTAAAGTGTTGAAAGAGAAGGGTAAATACAAATTAGTAGTTGCCACTAAAGGAGATTTGCTCGATCAGGAAAATAAGCTGGGACGTTCCGGATTAGCCTCTTATTTCGATCACATTGAAGTGATGTCCGATAAAACAGAGAAAGAATATCAACGAATGTTGAATATCTTACAGATTGCTCCTTCCGAATTTGTCATGATTGGCAATTCTCTGAAATCGGACATTCAACCTGTTCTATCGCTGGGAGGATATGGCATACATATTCCTTTTGAAGTGATGTGGAAACACGAAGTAGTAGACACATTCACACATGACCATCTGAAACAGGTGAAAAGATTTGATGAGTTGCTGCTTTTGTTTTAAATAAGTTCTATTCTTTCTTCAGATAAGCTTCAAATCTGAAGAAAGAAATCAGTAAACAATGCCATCTTATTGGATTACAAATCCAACAGTTTCATCAATTCAGCAGCCCGACACGCTTCTATCGAATTACCGACAGAGAGTTTCTCCAAAATATTCTGCCGGTGTCGATTGACTGTATTCACACTAATATAAAGGGCAGCTGCTATTTCTTTACTAGATAGTCCTTTACGTATACAGCGAAGTATTTCCTTTTCGCGTTCGGATAGGATATTACGATGTTCTTCCGAAAGAAAGAGCGTTTCGACCTCTCCACGTTCCATATGGGTAATAGTGGGATATATC
Organism: uncultured Bacteroides sp.; assembly: GCA_959606905.1. The sequence continues at coordinate 2,248 of CAUHML010000169.1, forward strand.
CCCTGCTCCGTTCGTTGATCTGCAGACAAGGTATAAAGACAAAAAATCAACCATACACTTCCGGAAGGAGTATTTTCCATAATCTGCACTAAATTATCAATATACTGATAGACTCCTTTCTCATTCATCATACGTATTCTGCATCTTCCCCGGTACTTCAACCGTTCTTCAGAAGACATCGAAAAGGTCTTCTGAAAAAACTGATACTCCAATAACCGCTTTTCTACCAAGTCTTCAGGATGAATACGCCGATAAATACAATCTTCATCCATAGAATCAATCACACTCAAAGCAGCTTCTTCGGGAGTTAAGCCTAGAAAATGCGCCCAAGGATGAACGGCAATGTAACTTTTCCTATTCGAAAGATCTGAAATAACAGCACATCCACCATTAATCTCCGTCAATGAATGAATAAAGCGTTGATGTTGCTCTACAACTCCATTGTCCAATATTTCATCGGCTATCAGTTGTGTCGCATAAACTTCATCTATTTCCTTTTGTAATACGTCCATCTTATAAAATGGTTATTATTCAGTATTGTTGCACACGGAGGTATGACCTATCTTTGCACCACAAAGATAAAGATAATCAAATAAGAAATGATCATGAAACATTTAAAAATCAAAATGATGTCAATAGCCTTTATGGCAGTAACAACTTCTTCTATGGCACAAAGTTTGAATAAAATGAATTGGCTGAACGAGCCTCAACAATGGGAAATAAAAGATGGCAAAACCTTAGTGATGGATGTTCCTGCAAAAACAGACTTTTGGAGGATTTCCCATTATGGGTTCACAGTGGACGACGGACCTTTCTATTATGCGACTTATGGTGGAGAATTTAAAGCCAAAGTAAAAATAACCGGCAACTATGTCACCACCTTTGACCAAATGGGATTAATGCTGCGCATCGACCATGAAAACTGGATAAAAGCAGGTGTGGAATACGTTGATGGCAAACAGAATGTAAGTGCCGTAGTTACGCATCGGACTAGTGACTGGAGTGTAGTACAATTGCCGGATGCTCCCCGCTCTATATGGATAAAAGCAGTCCGTCGCCTGGATGCAGTAGAAATATTTTTCTCACGTGATGATAAAGAATATATTATGATGCGCACTTGTTGGTTGCAAGATAATTGTCCTGTCATGGTAGGATTAATGGGAGCTTGTCCGGACGGGAAAGGGTTCACCGCTACATTCGAAGAATTTAAAGTGACTCCATTAGCCGATCAACGAAGACTGGAATGGGCAAAAAGGCAAATAAACAAATAAAAATCAGTCCTGATGCTATTTATTTAAATAGAGAGAAAGCTCTTTATACTATAAATATGGTAGTATATCTTACTTTAAATGTTCTATTTTTAATATGATGAGTATAAATAGCATCACACGGATTTCCTCTTCCAGCAGTTCTGTTGTATAAAATAATGCAAGAATATACAGTTCCCGAGGAGTTTTTTACATAAAAACAGTCAAAAGATACACTATAATAAACTTATTGACAATCGTTTCTTTAAAAGGAATAACCAGTTCCTTTTAAAGGAACGATTCATTGATCGGTGAGAAACACTTTATTCCTTTAAAAGGAGCATATAAAACTTTATTTTAAGTGCTATCCCAGAGCTAACCTACACCTGAAACAGCCAACACTCCACATATCAATTTGAGACAAAATAAAGGCAAGTTCTATACATCTATTCTATAAAAGACACAGACTAAAACAAATTATTCCAAAACACAATCGATTTATTTCTTTTCTAAATTCGAAAACAGCAAATCCTTCTCATTTTCAACTCATGCCTAAATATATCCTGCATATATGGAATTATACAACGATAAAATATACGTTTTTTCATATATTATCGCCAAAACCGTATATACTTATCTTTCTCACGATCCAACGCACCTTCATCAACACAATCATCCAACCGGAACCATGAATGTTCTATCAATGAGCCTCTCTTTTTAACAGACTTATCCCAGTTTCCTATCACTTGTCCTTCATGAAGAACAATCGGATAAAACAGACCATTATTGGTAAATGCTTTCGAGTAATGCTCTTTAGGCAAAACGTCTGTCCGGTCTTTATAACCAAGCAAATATTCATCATAAGAAGGAAGAAGATGCAAACTGCCGGTAACTTTTCCACGAGTCCGGCAATCTTCATGAATATACCATGTCTGTCCATTCCATTCTTCTGCCGTTAATTCCGAATCAATCAAATAAATAGCTTGACGTGCATCTGTAATAGGCAGCCCCGACCACCAGACAAAATCTTGCAAAACAGCAGGAGCATGACTACGAAAATAGCTTCTAGCCAAACGAGCCAAAGATTCATCTTTGGTCAATTCCGGCACCGGCGGAACACGCTCTTCCAAAAGCGCATACGTACATTTACTTCCTTTATCTTCCCCACTACATACAATCCCCACCTGCTCCGCACGAGCCATAAAGCGGGTCATACGATGATTATCCGCTACAATCCCCGAACGGTTAAAATGCTCGGCAATCTCCTGCCTCGTCAGGCTTTTTTTCCCACAAAGAATTTTCTCCAACAGATTATGACTTTTCGTATAGAGTTCTTCAGAAATCTCCAAGTCATGCCCTTTCGCATAAGACTCATTAGCAGATATAATACGCCCGGCGGAAAGTTTCAACATCCACCGGATATCTTCTGCTGCTACGAGATGCCATGTCGGACGCATTACATGAGTCCGCAGGATTTCACCATCACGGAGCGCTTTTTCCACAGTTTGAATCGTTGCTGACTTCAAACGCATTCCTACTGCCCATTTCACCATGGAATAATTCTGTGCCTGCATAGCTCCCATCCAGGACACAAGTTCCTTGGGTTGAAAGAAAAGAGGACTTAATAACTGTTGGTTGAGTAAACGTATATTCGGTATTTTCATCATACTTATTTATAAAAGAAAAAACAGTTGTTCTTTGATTAAATGACACGAGTAATGGAATGTAACAAAACAGAAGACAAGAAGTCTCTAATATAAATATGTTCTATCCCTTCATAAGTATTTTCAAACATTTTTTCTCCGGACACTACCACTTTCGGATAATTATCTTTAATCTTCAATAAATTCCCGAATTCTCTTTCAATAGTTTCCTGTTTAGAAAGTTCAAGAGAGACTTGCACATAGAGAATCTCTCCATTCCGTTTACAGACAAAATCTATTTCTTCCGTACCCAATGTCCCGATTTTTACATCATATCCACTATATACCAAATGATTATAAACCAAGTTCTCCAAACGCATCGCTCTGTCCTGTGGCTTGTACCCCGTAATCACATTACGAATCCCCATATTCTCAAAATAATACTTCTCCCCCCTTTCGAATAATTTCTTTCCGGCAATATCATACCTTCCTACCCTGTGTACAATAAAAGCATCCGATAATGCCATCGCATACTCACTCACAACATAAGGAGAAATATCCACTTTCTGACTTTTCAGAAAATCACTAATACTCTTGCTGGAAAATAAGTTGCCAATGTTACCTGCCAAGAACGAAACTAGTTGTTCCAAAAAGACCGTATTCCTTATATTCTTTCTCTGAATCACATCTTTTAATATAATGGTAGAGTAAATGCTCCTCAAATACTCCATAACAACAGGTTCTTCCATCGGCAAATGTATCAGATAAGGCAATCCTCCATAATGAATGTATTTCTCCAATGACGCATCCGTATTCTCCAGTTCATGGAAATCCAGAAATTCAATATACGACAAACTATAAACCACAAATTCAACATACCGACCTCCCAATTCATTCGCTAAATCACTGGAAAATATCTCTGAATTACTGCCTGTCACATATATATCATTATTATCATCCAATGCCAACGAACGGATAGCCAACCTGAAATCTTGTATTTCCTGTATTTCATCGACAAAAATATAGTTCATTCTATCATCTACCGATTTTGAAAGAATATAATCATTCAGTTCTTTATAAGTCTTTATATCTATGAAATTGACATCTTCCTTATTTATATAGATAATATTCGCATCACTCTCTTCTTTCCGTATCAACTCCATGAGTTGATACAAAATAAAGCTTTTACCGACACGACGATGACCGACCATCACTTTTACCAATGTTTTCCTCATGAAAGGTCTTATGCGGTCAACATAAGTGTTTCTTTGTTTAATTATGCGAGGTATTTTCATTCTACTTCTTTTTAAATACGATTGCAATACATCACAAATATAGCATTTATTTTAAATACAATTGTAATTTCTTGAGATTTTATCCTCTACTTCAAATACGATTGTAATTTTCCCATTCTAAATTTTCTATTGTTTTTCTGACTTTATAACTGCATATATACCAATTTATGTCTATTTTTGTCATCTCAAACCAAAGAAAATAGAAATGATGCTCTATAAACTCATCCCTCCTTCAGTAGTAACAGCAACTATCC
>CAUHML010000170.1 GCA_959606905.1 uncultured Bacteroides sp.
TTATGCATTTTTGCCATAATATCTCCTTTCATCCGCCTAAGTTCCGGGGGAACTTGGAAACAGCATTGAAAATGAATCAGATAAGTTCTGTTCAAAAAATAGGGTAGAACAAAAGATATTTTTCTTAGGATTCTACCCACTTTCTACCATGTATCTATTTCTACTATTTTTTTAGGTGAAAAAGTTTGAAACAGGAATGTGATTTTTTATCTTTGCAGATGTGTAAGACCAAGAGCTTGTTGCGGATTAAATTCCGTAGCAGGCTCTTTTTTTATTGTCATATCGTGGCAATGGATTTCGGGGCTTTGGCAGCGATGATGCAAACGGATAGGGATATCTTTGAGGTGTGTATTTTTATAATTCAGATAAACAATAGACGAAATGGAATTAAACGACTGGTTGGCTATAATCGGGGCTTTCGGAGGATTGGAGGCTGTCCGCTGGGGTGTCACGTTCTGGGTGAACCGCAAGACTAACGCACGGAAAGAGGATGCGTCCGCCGATTCGATGGAGGATGAGAACGAGCGTAAGCAGGTTGACTGGCTGGAAGAACGCATCGCCCAGCGTGACGCCAAGATCGATGCGTTATACGTTGAGCTTCGTAATGAACAGTCTGATAAGCTGGCATGGATTCATAAGTGCCACGAGCTGGAACTGCAATTGAAAGATGCCGAGCATAACCGTTGTGACAGGCCTGACAGCGAATGCGGTCGTCGTATTCCACCACGCAGGACTACATTAATTAAAGATAAGGAGGAAAAGAAAAATGGCTGATGTGAAAAAACTTGCACCGTTTATCCTGAAGTGGGAAGGCGGTTTTGTAAATGACCCGGACGATTTAGGAGGGGCTACCAATATGGGTGTGACCATTGGAACTTATGAAGCGTATTGCCGAAAGAAAAGCTATCCCAAGCCTACGGTTGAAAGATTGAAAAACATCACGAAAGAGGAATGGACGGAGATTTTGAAAACCATGTATTGGGACAGGTGGAAAGCTGACGAAATTAAATCCCAATCCATAGCTGATATCCTTGTCGATTGGATCTGGGCAAGCGGAGTGCACGGTATCAAAATACCGCAGGATTTGCTTGGCGTGATTCCTGATGGCATTGTCGGGCCTAAGACACTTGCCGCAGTCAATTCCCGTAATCCACGTGAACTGTTTGATCAGATCAAGATTGCACGGTTTGATTTCATCGAGGATATATGCCGGGAACGCCCTGCAAATAACAAGTTCAAACGGGGCTGGATGAACCGTATAAATGATATCTCTTATGTTGGCTAAGGTTATGAACTGGGTAAGCCAGCACATATTGCTGGCTCCCTTTATGTGCCTGTTTCTTCTATTGTCATGTGGCAGTTCACATAAGGTTGCCAAATCCGACACAGAAATAATCAGGAAGGACAGTGCCAGTGAATCGGTCAACATCGTACATGGATTAACCACCTCTTTGAGCGAACTCATTACAACCAATGGTAGCTATGTAATTGATTTCCGTATCTATGATACAAGAAAACCGCCCGACAGCCTGACCGGGAAACCTCCGTTATTGGCTGACGGGCATGTAGAAGGTGATTTCAGCAAGAATAAAAAGAAGGAAACTGCAACCAAAGACAGTACGGAGGTGAAAGCTGACAAGGAAACCACTTCCGATATCCATGAGAAAACCAAGACTGAAGGGGTAAAGGATAAAAAAGAATCCACGCTGCTTAAACAAATCGGTTTTGTCTGTGTTTGTGTAACTGTACTAATTTTTGTTGTACTGGTGGCGAAACAACATTAGTATACCAGGCCGACGTTCCAAAGGTACGTCGGCCTGATGTTTGTCTATCAAAAGTTCCCCTGGTAATTTTTTATAAGGTCATTGGCCTCTTGTATATCATGGGGCGTGTAGATATCCGTCATTAATATGCTGCTGTGACGGGCCTGATCGCGTACACTTGACACATCATAAATGTCGTAGCATGTTCGTTATACCTGTATCCTTCAGGGAATAGAACTTGTATTGAGTGGAAAGTTTAAGGTCTTTCCTAAGATAGTGTATCAGACGGTGACAAATGATATTTATCATACGATTAAGCAGCAGCAGAAGAAGAAGAAGCGCTGGGGATCGGGCTTGCAGATTGGGTATGGTTATCTGGGAGGTTGGTATGTGGGTGTTGGAGTGAGTTATAATATATTTATGTGGTAAAGTTCAATAATAAAACGTCTATTCTTATATCTATATTCATTTTTTTGCTATCTTTGTCGATATATTTTAGAACAACTCTATTGAATTAAATTAAGATGTGCGAATCAGAGGAAATTTTTTACGAAGATGAGCGAAGATTAAAGGAAAGCGGAGTTCGCAATGTATTTACTCCTCATACTCCTATTAATCAAGAAAACTTGTTTAGAGGAAGAATAACTGAAGTGCAACAGATTCTTTCTACGTTGAATACGCCAGGTCAGCATGTATTGTTATTTGGCGATAGGGGAGTTGGAAAAAGCTCTCTAGCTAATATTGCATCAAGCAAACTTATTAAAATAGCAGGAAAGGATTTGGTAATAAAACGTTGTTCTAAATCAGATTCTTTTAGTACCATATTTGAAAGTGCATTGATGAAATGCGGTATAGATATATCAATACAATCAAAAAATATTTCAGGTAGCTTTTCCATAAAGGGTATTGGGTGTCAAGAGAGTACAGAGTACAATGGATTTATGGATAAGGTGCAATCTCCTTCTTGGATTTATGAAAAATTGAAGGATCTTAATACACTATTGCTTATTGATGAATTCGATTCTATACAAAACAAAGAGGATAAGCATAAAGTCGCTGAATTAATTAAATTATTGAGTGATTCGAATTCCTCCTTTAAAATATTTGTGGTTGGAATTGCGGAATCAGCTGAAGAATTAACAGCAGGACATCCTTCAGTACAAAGATGTTTGAAAGAAATCAAATTGTCCAAGATGTCTCAAAGAGAACTGGTTGATATTATAAATAGCGGTTCAGCTAAATTAAAATTGAATTTTACAAGAGATGCTAAATTTCGTATTTGCAGACTAAGCTCTGGCTATCCTCATTTTACCCATTTGATTTCATTAAAATCAGCAGAAGGAGCTATTATAAATGAAGTAACAGACATTGATATAGATGACGTTAATGAAGCTATAGAAAAATCTATCCTTGATTGTGAGAATTCATTGAGACAGTCTTATGATGAGACCGTAAAATCATCTTCTACAATGATTGTTTATAGAAAGATTTTATATGCGACAGCATTATGTTATGATGAATTTATTAGAAGTAAATCCATTCGTTTTATTTACAATCTTATCTTTGATGAGGAAATAACTCAACAAAGACTGAACCAATATTTAAGTAAACTTGTTTCCAATTCTAATGATAAGATTTTGCGAAGATTAACAAAAGGGGTATATAGGTTTACTGATCCAAGAATGAGTTCTTATATTCGCTTAGTTCAATCTGATATGTATTCTGATAAAGAGGAATCTATATACGCAAATATGAAGGTAGAATCCATATAAATGAATAATTATGATTAAATGTACGATTATAACAGGAACTTCATTTCAGGAAGTCGAAATGAAGGTAAATCGTTTTCTGGCAATTAATAGAGTTCAGAAGATTATTGAAGTTGTAAATCTGAGTGATGAACAATATGTTGCGATGGCTATATATTATGAAGCTTAATTTTGCATTCCTATGAGTAGTAAGCACCCAAAAATGACATAGTGCTGCTTCACGCCATAGTCTCTATTTTTGTGGAAACTAAAATTCCACATATTCTTATTATAGTCGTAATGGCTGTTTTTATGCTATTATATTTCGCCAAAAGTGAAGAATTCCGAAGAATGGTCCATGAAGAATTGTGGAAGGCAGCCTAATAAGCTGCCTTCCCTACCCTTTTATAATCTCTCACCCCTATGCTTTATTGAAATTTTCCTATTTTGTTTTTTGTAAAGTCATATAAAATACCCATCTTTGCATTGCGTTACATATTTTGTTTAGTGTCGAGATTCCGACCGTTAAGCTACGGACAACATACATGCCCATAGCTTCTTCATATACGGTTCCGACCCCCGTGTTGTATGCTTAATGGCTACACTGTATCCCGACATTAAAGATATGTAACGCAACGGGAAAGCGGAACCGTTTTTTTTCCGCAGACTAACGCAATTGCATATGTCAAAATTAGCCCCAACTGCTCATCAACTATCTAAAAAGTTTATAGGCTATGGACACTATGAACTTACAATTTCTTCCTCTGAGGGCACAAAAACGATTGTCACAAGAAATATGGACTTGATAGAACGGCTAAACTCAGAGATAGACAAAGAAAAAGAGGAAGCGACTGCCGAAGCAATCGCTCTAGTTCTTGAATCCTCACTTTAGATTATCTAAAATCTTTCTTATGGCTTCATCAGCATGTTTTCTCATAATTCTGACATAATTAAAGATCGGTCTATTGGATTTCATGCTTTGGCCTATACAATACTCCAACGTTTCCAATGGTATGCCCAGTTCAAAACCATGTTGGACAAAGGATTTCCGGGCTGAATAATATACGACATGCGATTCTACCTCCAGCCTCTCCCCTAACCTTATAATTTCTTTTGTTACATAGTTACGAAAATTAGGATAAGAATATTTATAACCAAAATCAAGCTTTCCATTACGTCCCATCCATCTTTTGATAATCGGTTTTGCTTCCTCAGGAATAGTGAAGCTAATCTTCATATCACCTTTCTTTGTGTTTTTGGATTTTTCACGTACATATTCCATAATTTTCGCATCTTTGAAATTGTATTGCATCAAGTCCATCAGATTGATACCTCCTAGATAATACGAAAGCATGAACACATCCCTGGCAACACGCTGAGACTTCTCTTTTATCTCCGCATCCCTTATCTTCTTTACGTCAGCTACCGAGATATCACGCTCTTTGGGCATTCCTGCTGGTCTTTCATAATATTCAAAAGGATGCGTGTCATATGATACCTTCTTATCCCTTATTGCTTGATTGATTATTGCCTTCAAATGTGCCATGTGCATACCACAAGTAACAGGAGCCAGCCTTCGGACATTCTTTAGATAAATATCAAAGTCCTTTATGGTCCGGGGAGTAATTCCATCAAGCATTATATCATATTTGACAAACTCAATGAAGTAATCACTCGCCCTTTGATATAAGGAGGCAGTGGTCCTTCTCCCCTCTTTAATCAAATTCTGCATATAGTCAGCCGAAGCGACACTATAAGAGATGGCTCCCTGCTTTACCGAGGACAAGTATTCGACAAGTTGGGTACAAGTATAGGATGATGTGTTTATCTTATCCAAGGCATCCTGATATGAATTAAGTATTCCACGTAATTTAGCATTGACATGTGCGGCATCAGGAACACCTACCACCTGCCCTCCTTTAAAATTAGCAGTATTATCTATTTCAAATCGGGTAACGATGTATCTTGTTTCCTGTTTATGACCAATTGCGATACGAATTCTGTGTTTGCCGTTTTTCAGCACCTTGGCCGGAACAACGGCGGCTTTAAGAGTTGTCATAATTGTTCTGGATTCGTTTTAGACAAGTTCTTTTTGCCAAAAGTGGCACAAACTGTCTTTTTTTTATCCAAAAACGAAAGCTGGAGAAGCTTAAGAAAGCACAAACCCCTCTGAAACAGAGAGGTTTGTAAAGTGGAGCATGCGAGACTCGAACTCGCCACCTTTAGACTGCCAGTCTAACGCTCTAGCCAGATGAGCTAATACCCCGAGAAATAATAACGATGCAAAGATACATAGAAAATCAATACTACAAAGCTTTTGAGAAAGTTTTTTTCATGTGAACAAAAAATTTTATTTATCACTTTTGCATCAAAGAGTTACTGTTGCGTAAAATTGTTAACCAATAGTTGACCAAGTTTAATAGCACATAATAAGCAAATAGCCCCGACTTATCACAAGTCAGGGCTACCTAAATTTATAAATTTAAAGTTTTTATGAAAAATCATTGTTGTATCAATGCCTGTACACCATCGGCACAACAATAATCACAATAGTTACATAAACACACGTTCTAACTTAATTGTTCAAACAACATAAATTCTTTTTCCTTTTATGTTTGCCATATTACACAAAGGACAAAGGGAAAAACATTCAATGGATCTGCTACTCAAGCACCGGAAACAGAGAAGAACCAAAGGAATCTAACAAGACTTCAATGGCAAATATATTATAGACAAAAAATCACTATAAATTTATGTAACTAACCTCTGTTTATACAGAAGACTTCATTGGTGAGTTTACGATGTATTCAGCTAATGAATAACAACTATATGTCAAAAATGTACAGAATGGAAAGAAAAATTATACTGAAGCATCTTATAAAAAAGAATCATCGCTCAATCGGATGAAACCTGACATTATCCATATCAGCCCGGCAAAAAGCATGAAGGGAGAAATATACCGGAAATTCCTAGAAGAGAAAGAAATATTTATGTCCGCCAATAACGAACTCACCATAAATATAATCAAGGGTTGTATTTGACAACTCTGTGATTGACTAGGCAAAAAGAGGTGTAAAAGTTGTCTTAAACCTCCTCTATCGGCTTGGACCAAACTTCCTCTTTCGTTTCTTTACACATT
>CAUHML010000171.1 GCA_959606905.1 uncultured Bacteroides sp.
ATGCAATCAGCATTAAAGAGGTAAAAGATAAATCAGAATTAAAAGGTATTAAGAGGTTATAGAAAAGCAAGTAAAAAGGTTGAATAGTTTTCAATAGGTATTTTTCCAAATAAAATGAATAATATTAAAGCATTTATATACAAAGACATGAAAAGAAACGCCACGTTTAAAGTCCTACTGATGTTCATTGTGGGATTATTCTTGTCCGTCAACACATTTGCCCAACAAATAGTTGTCAAAGGAATTGTCAAAGATACTACAGGTGAACCAATTATCGGGGCTAATGTTATAGTAAAAGGAACGACTAATGGTACCATCACCGATTTTGATGGCAACTTCCTGTTAAACGCCAATAAAGGTGACATTATCATCATTTCGTTTATCGGATATCGGTCTCAAGAAGCACAGGCAGCCGCTTCTATGAATATTATATTAAAAGATGATACAGAACTTCTGGATGAAGTGGTTGTCATTGGATACGGTTCTGTGAAAAAAGATGACCTAAGCGGTTCTGTGGTAGCTATCAAAGCTGAAGAGATGAACAAAGGTGCTGTTACTTCTCCTCAAGAACTGATTATGGGTAAAGTTCCGGGACTTTCTGTTAGTCAAGGTGACGGTGCCCCTGGTGCCGGTTCGACAATTCGTATCCGTGGCGGTGCATCACTAAATGCCAGCAATGATCCACTTATTGTTATCGATGGAATTCCTGTTTCAAATGATGCCGCTCCAGGCACTCCCAATGCACTTGCCACCATTAATCCCAATGATATTGAAACTTTCACTGTTTTGAAAGATGCTTCGGCGACAGCCATTTACGGTTCACGCGCTTCGAATGGAGTTATTATCATCCAAACTAAAAAAGGGACACAAGACAAAATAAAAGTTAGCTACTCAGGAACTTTCACGGCAAAAGACCCTTATAAACGTATAGAGACATTGGACGCACAATCATTCCGCGAAGTAATGCAGGCTCAATATCCGGAAGGAACCGCACAGTCGGCGGACATCCAACGGATTCTGAACGTATACCCTAACCAAAGCACCGATTGGCAAGATGCTATTTACCAGACAGGATTAAGTACAGACCAAAACATCGGAATTGCAGGAAAAGCAGGATTTATGCCTTTCCGTATCTCTTTAGGTTATAATACAGAAAAAGGTACACTAAAGACTTCTAAATATGAACGTTATACCGGTGCTGTCAATCTAAGTCCTAAATTTTTCGACAACCACCTGAGTGTAGACATCAATGTAAAAGGCACCATCAATAAAAACCGATTTGCAGATTCCGGTGCTGTAGGTGCCGCTGCTTTCTTTGACCCCACCAAACCCATTTACGATGAAGAAAACCGATATAATGGCTATTGGAACTGGGGAATAGTACAAGGAGCACAAGCCGATCTGGCGACTCAGAATCCATTGTCTTTATTATACGATAGAAACAATCACGGTACAACCAAACGTAGTTTGGGTAATATTCAATTGGACTATAAAATACATGGTCTGGAAGACTTACATGCCAACTTGAATTTAGGCTATGACGTGGCAAAAACAACCGGTCGTAATTTTGTAAATTCCAATTCGGTTCAAAGCTCACTAGATAAAACATTCACCGGTTTAGGACAAGGCAATACTTGGAACAATCTGCGTCGTAACCACCTGCTGGACTTCTACATGAACTATGCAAAAAACATAGAATCCATCAAAAGTAATTTCGATATAATGGCAGGTTATTCCTGGCAACATTTCTATTATGCCAATCATGATATCACCTATTCAAACCCTACAGAGGACTTAGGTGCAAAAGAAGGATATACCTATGACGAAAACGAACGGCATTACATCCGTGATGACCACCGTCGCATTCCGTATGAAAACTATCTTATTTCATTCTTCGGGCGTTTAAATTACAATTTCATGGACCGCTATTTGCTGACTGCCACTTTACGTCGTGACGGTTCTTCACGATTCAGTGAAAACAATCGTTGGGGACTTTTCCCTTCAGCCGCCTTAGCTTGGACCATCAGTAATGAACCCTTTATGAAAGCTACAGAAAATGTGCTTTCCAAATTAAAATTACGTTTAGGATATGGTGTGACCGGACAACAGGAAATTGGAGATTATCAATATATCACATCCTATTCATTCAGCACTAATCCTAATACAACCTATTTAGGAACTACGCTTTTGAAGCCAAACGGTTACAGTCCTGATTTAAAATGGGAACAAACAACTACATACAATGTAGCCATCGACTTCGGATTCTTAAATAACCGTATCAACGGTAGTATTGAATATTATCAGAAACATACAAAAGACTTGTTAAACACCATCAGTGCCGCAGCGGGAACGAATTTTATCAACTTGATTACCGCTAATGTAGGTAAAATGAAAAATAAAGGTGTGGAAGCCAATGTAAATGCCATAGCTATCCAAAGCAAAGACTTCACATGGGAGGTAGGCTATAATATCACTTGGAATGATAGCAAGATTACCAAGCTGACTACCACTTTCAATCCCGACTACCAAGGTATTGATGCCGGCACAAACCAAAAACACCAAGTAGGTGAAATGCCTGGAACATTCTATTTATACCAACAAGTATACGATGAAAACGGCAAGCCTATCCAAAATGCATTTGTAGACCGAAACAATGACGGACAAATTACCGAAGCCGACCGTTATCTAACCCACAAAAGTCCGATGGCTAAAGTATATATGGGTTTCAGTTCTCAGTTCAGCTACAAAAAATGGGATCTGGGCTTTAATCTCCGTGCTAACTTTGGCAATTATGTATACAATGGCGTGGCATCAGGCAATAGCACTTCCAACAATTATGGTGGAAAAGGATTTATTACAAATCTTTATAACGGTTTTCAAGATACAGGCTTTACCTTGCTGAATACCAGCGAACAAATGGCCAGCGACTATTTTCTGGAAAATGCTTCATTCTTGAAGATGGACAACCTTACATTAGGCTATTCTTTCCAAAATCTGTTTGCAGCCAAACTATCAGGACGTATCAGCGCATCTGTCCAAAATGTATTTACTATCTCAAAATATAGCGGATTAGACCCGGAATGTGGAGCGATAGATTCTAACATCTGGCCACGTCCCCGCACATACACTATAGGTTTGAATCTTAACTTTTAATGAGAATTACGTATGAAAACAAGAAAATATATCTATACAACTCTGGCAACTTGCCTGTTTGTTTTTTCAAGTTGTCTCAATGATTTGGATGTCTTACCTTTGGATCCCACAGTGGAAACAGCAGACAAAGCTTATACCGATGCGGAAAGCTACACTAAAGGACTTCATAAAATATACTCAGTTTGGGCGTTATCCGGACAAGACGGCAGCAGCAGTTCAGATATTTCAGGCCTTGATGCAGGAAATACTGCACTATTACGCTGTTGGTGGACTTTACAAGAACAGCCAACCGATGAAATGAAGAACGCATGGAATGATGCATGGTGCACAGAAGTAAACTATATGACATGGACTACCAATAAAGTGGAACCCATTGAAGGGGTTTATCAACGCTGCATGTATATAGTGGCACTGGTAAATGAGTTCTTAAAGAACATTCCCAACGCGCCCGAAAGCATTGACAAAGAAAGTTATATTGCACAAGCCCGCTTTAACCGTGCTTTTGCCTATTATATCTTGATGGATATGTTTGCATTGCCTCCATTCATCACTGAAAAGAATTATTCCATAGAACCTGCCCCGCTGTCTAGAGAAGACCTGTTCAATTGGATAGAAGCAGAACTAAACGAAATCAAACCCAATCTGCCCTCTCCACGCTCCGAATACGGAGTAGCAGATCAAGCTGTTGCCAGTTCTTTATTAGCACGCATGTATCTTAATGCAGAAGTTTACACCGGTAAGGCACGATATAGCGAATGTATTAATGCATGCAACGAAGTGATCAAAGCAGGGTATCAACTGGCAGACAACTATGCTGATTTATTCAAAGCAGACAATGGCGAGAATCCGGATACCAAAAAAGAAATAATCTATCCTATCATCTTTGATGGGGACAAGACCCAATCATGGGGTATGGCTGCCATTATCATCGGAGCCAGAGGAGCTGAAGACAAAGATGTTTTACTAGCACACAGTGGGGTAGACCAAGGCTGGGCAGGATTCCGCGCAACAAGCAATCTGGTTCATCTCTTTGATTTTCAAAATGATGAAGAACCCAAAGCTTCTGAGATTCAAGATAAACGTGGTATTTTTTATGATAAAGGACGCTCTATCGACATTACTTCCAGTGTATCCGGAACTTTTGAAACTGAAGGATGGAGTGTATTCAAATTCAGCAATTTAGACAGCAACGGACAACCGGGAAAAAATACATTATGGGTAGATACTGATTTTCCGATGTTCCGTTTGGGAGATATTTACCTGATGTATGCAGAAGCCGTAGCACGCGGTGGAGAAGGAAGTAAGGCTAGTGCTGTTGAATATATCAACGCCCTTCGCAAGCGTGCCTATGGAGATGAAAAACACAACATTTCCGAAAATTGGTTAGAGGAAAATAATTTCCGTAATTTGTTAGATGAACGCGGGCGTGAATTATATTGGGAAGGTATCCGCCGTACAGATTTAGTACGTTTCGATCTGCTTACTTCCGGCTCCTATACATGGGATTTCAAAGGAGGAATCAATACCGGAGTAGGAGTGAACAAGAGATATAACGTGTATCCTATACCTGTTACCGACCTGACCGTAAACGGTAACTTACAACAAAATGAAGGTTATTAATCAATAAGTACATCATCATGAAATTCATAAAAAGCATATCAACTTCTATTTTTACCCTATTACTTTGTACTGCTTGTGAAAGTGATTTGGAACAAGTGACATATAGTTCGGAAAATGCCATCCCGTCTACCCTGTCATCCTTGAATGACAGTTATATACTGGAATCAAAAAATGCTTCCCAAGAGGCATTCACCCTTACCTGGAGCTATCCGGATTTAGGCTATCAAGCAAGCGTTATCAATGCGTTGGAAATGGATGTTAAAGACAAAAATTTTGCCAATAAAGTAATTTTAGCCTCATCCAAAACAGATTTATCACATACTATCACTGTCAGTGACCTGAACAGCAAAATCATGACCCTGCTGAAAGTCTATGAAATGGAGACAGCGCCGATAGGAATCGAATTTCGGATATCGTCTTCTATCTCAGCAGCTGCCGATACATTGTATTCCAACATTGTCTCAACCACCATCACTCCATATGAAGGTGAGCCGGAATATCCGGCAATCACACTCCGTGGAAGTTATAATGGTTGGGATTTCACCAAAAGCCAAAAAGTATATTCGGTAAATTCTGATAATATATACACCGCTATGGTGTACTTCGACGGCAAAGCAGCCGATGGTTGGAAATTCTGCGGTACGGAAGACTGGGGTACGGACAATTGGGGAGCTCCGGAAAGTATGACACCCGAACAATCCCTCGTTACTTTAGTATCCGGTAATGGAGGGGACATTAAAGCATACAGCAAAAACAGTTATTATTTAGAATTCAATAATACCACAGGAGAATTGAAAGTTTCCAAACCTCACAACTCATGGGGAATTGTAGGAGACCACAATAGCTGGGGAAGCGGTGACACAATGATGACACTGGAAACTGAAACGGATGAAAACAACAAATTTCAATATTATTTAAAAGCTACCCTAGATATGTCCGCCGGTAATAAATGGAAAATACGCCCTGAAGAGAAATGGGAAGACGATATAGCTCCCGGAGCTGTAGAAGGAGAGTTTGAAGATGCCGGTGATGGTAATTTTAAAGTTTCAGAAGCCGGTAACTATACCATCAAGTGGTATTTCAACAAGGTAACTCCCAAAATCATTGTTGTAAAAAACAAATAAAACTACTTTTAAGTTTATTCCTTTATATTGCATCGGTTAAAAGTTTTTTATAGAAAACTCTTAGCTGATGCAATATAAACTAAAGTTTTGACAAAGAATTAATATAAAAGAACCATAAATCATTCTTGTCCAAACACGAAACAGTTCACAATCATTTATATTTTTTCAGATACAAAAAAGACACATCATTCTATAAATCAAACACTTATAAAATACAATTGATTTAAATCATTTATATTTTTATTCTTAGATAAAGAATCAATTTACAAGAAAGCTACATTTGCAACATCCAAAACAAAATAAAGTGAGGATAACCGTTAACCTAAAACTAAATACCATTAAATCATGAAAACCAAAAAGAATTTTTCCCCTATTGTATCTCATTACAAATCATTTTTTGCAGATACTTTTTTGAAATTTATTTCAATAAACAGAAATATAGAGAACTCATTCTATCTCAATAAATCTAAAAAACAAATACATGTTTCAACTCTCTCAATATCCAGTTGAACAGATATCACAAAATTTTCAGAAAAAATTCAATGGTTTTAAAGAAAGATCAATTCCATTAGAAATATAAGGATTAAAGGAGCCATAAATAATCTGATTGTTTGGGAAAACAGTTTTCAATAGGTGTTTTTAGCTGAGAATATAAACTTGAAATAATTATTTAACTTTAAATTTAAAGACATGAAAAG
>CAUHML010000172.1 GCA_959606905.1 uncultured Bacteroides sp.
GTAGCGGACTATCCAAAAACAAAGAAGCCCTCTCCGCTTTAGTCCAGCAACAAGCAACCTTATTACAACCTAAAGATGTTATCAATACACCTGTTACTTTGGAGTTCTTAGGGTTGAATGAACGTGCATTAGTGACGGAAAACGATTTGGAACAATCCATTCTTGACAACTTGCAACGCTTCCTATTGGAAATGGGACATGGCTTCTGCTTTGAAGCCCGGCAAAAACGCATCTTGATTGATGAAGATTATTTCTTTGCCGACCTTGTGTTCTATCATCGTATTTTGAAATGTCATGTTATTGTAGAATTGAAGATAGACAAGTTCCACCATGAGTATGCTTCGCAACTAAATATGTATCTGAACTATTTCAAAGCGGAAGTGATGCAGCCGGGTGATAATCCACCTATCGGTATTCTGCTTTGCACTGAAAAGGGAGATACATTAGTAAAGTATGCCACTGCCGGATTAGACCCAAATATCTTTGTACAGAAGTATAGGATAGAACTTCCAACAGAAGAAGAAATTAAGGAGTTCATAGCTTCCTCAAATTATTAAAACAAGACACTCTATCATAAAAGCAACACTGGCGAAAAGAAAATAGAACTCTGTTTCTTTTCGCCAGCATACATACTTTGCTGTCAATAGAAATAGGTTTAGTCCGTTTTGGATATATAGACAAAAGAATAAACTAAACTCATTCAACTAATCTTTTAATGTCCCTGTATCCTATATTCATTGGGCGTTTTTCCTTCCATTTTTTTGAACCAATTATTAAAGTGTTGCGGAGAAGAGAAGCCTAACTCTTCTGAAATCTGATTAATAGATTTGGACTGGTCATCTAATCGCAACTTTACTATTTCCAATGTTTTGCGATGAATATGTTTCAAAGCTGAGACTCCGGTCACTTTTCGGACAAGGTCGCCCAAATAATTAGCGGAAAGGCATAGCTTATCGGCACAGTATTGCACGGTAGGCAATCCTTTCTGCACAGGCAAGGAAGAAAGGAAATAATCATCAAGCAATTTTTCCATCCGAGCCAAGACATTATGATTCTCTATTGTCCGTGTCTTGAATTGCCTGTCGTAAAAGCGAACGCAAAAATCAAGAACCAACTTAATGTAGTCAGTAATCAAATATTTGCTTTGCTCATCATAATGCTGCAATTCGTTTTGTATGTGTATCAGGCAATCTACAAGAATCAGCCTTTCCTGCTCCGTCAGGTGCAATGCTTCGTGAATGTCGTAAGAGAAATAAGAATAACGCCTCATGTTCTGTGCCAATTCAGTTCCTTGCAGCAAATCAGGGTGGAACAGTAACGCATACCCTTTTACTTGATGATATTCACCATCTTCTTCTGAACCGACCACCTGACCGGGAGCTATGAAAACGAGTGTACCTTCTTCATAGTCGTACACGCTATGCCCATACCTTAAAGCCGTATGCTTGCTTTCTTTTAAATAAATGGCATAATACTCTGCTCTCCGATGCAAATTGATATAACGGATAGGTGGAAGTGCTGCGAAATCCACGACATTGACCAATGGATGTAATGTTTCCGCCCCAATCATATCACAATATTGCCGTATATTCTTTATTTCTGTTATTTTCATCATCGTTTATTGCAAAATTCTAAAGCAAAGGTATTTATTTCCAGTCAATACAGGTATTGAAATACAGAATTTCCACCTTGTACCGATAAAATTTATAATTCTATCCGTAGTATTTGCACCGACCACAAGCCTGATACATCCTAATTTTGCACCCGAAAAAAGAATAAGAATATGGAGATAAAAAAGAAATTCATATTGACCATTGTATTGTTAAGCTATTTGGCAACTGCCATCAATGGGGCGATAGTCATTACAGGATTGGAGAACATGGCTAAAGATTTGGATTTAAACCAATCTGTATTGTCATGGGTGCAGAATTCATATGTATTGGCTTGGGGATGTTTCATGTTATTGGGCGGGCGATTGAGTGATGCTTTCGGCAGGCGAGGTATCTTGAACCTGTCTCTTTTACTTTTTGGAATTGGTTCATTATTTGCAGGAATCGCTACATCTGCAACAATATTGATTTTCTCCCGATTTATTCAAGGCGTGGGGGCTTCTATTCTCGCACCTACTTCACTGGCTTTGATTATGGACTACTTCACTGGCGAAGAACGTATAAAAGCAATAGCGTGGTACAGTTCTATTTCTGGTTTGGGCATGTGCATAGGTTTGGTTATAGGCGGAACTTTAGCCAGTTTCTTTTCTTGGAGATATGGATTTTTTATTTATCTTCCACTTATTGTGTTCATGCTTATTGTTTCAATGAAAGTGCTTAACAAAAATAAGCAAAAACATTCCAAGGGGTATTTTGACATTTGTGGAACGATTGCTTCCGTCATAGGCATTTTCAGCTTTGTCTATGCCGTTAATGGGGCGAGCAATATATGGCTATGGCTGATAGTTTCCTGCATTTCCCTTTTTCTGTTCATGCGGATTGAATCAAAAGCCACAGCCCCCATTATGCCTTTGCGCCTGTTCAACAAGTCCCGCACTCGTGCCAACATAGCCCGCATATTATTTGCCGGAGCTATGATGGGGTTTTATTTCTTCGTGTCTGAATATCTACAAGAGGTTTTTATGTTTTCACCCTTATGGGTGGGTATTGCGTTTTTTCCTTTAACTCTATTTACTTTTTGGGGAGCAATAGAGGTTCCACGGGCAGTAAGACACTGGGGAAATAAAAAAACTCTGTTCGGGGGATTTGTACTGATGCTAACCGGATTTATAGGCATGCTTTATTTAAATACTACAAGTAGTTATTGGCTGGGAATAGGCATACCGATGATGTTGATTGGATTTGGGCAAGGATTGGTGATGAGCCCTCTTACAAATCTTGGAATACAGGAAGTACGACCTGAAGATTCAGGAGCGGCATCCGGGGTGGTCAATGCGGCACATCAGATAGGATGCTCTGTCGGGCTTTCTGTGATGGTGGCTTGTACAACCCATACAGCAGATATGGTTGCTATTTGCCACACAGCCATGCTAATCGGCTTCATTTTCACATTATTATCGTTTATCACCATTTTTTTCAAGTAATTACAAATCAAATAATTAAAATTATGGAGTTTACAAAATTAAACAACGGGGTTGAAATGCCTTTATTGGGATTCGGTGTCTATCAGATTGCCCCCGAAGATTGCGAAAGATGTGTTACAGATGCCCTAAAAGTCGGTTATCGACTGATTGATACAGCTGCGGCATACATGAATGAAAAAGCTGTTGGAGAAGCTATTAGGAATAGTGATATTCCACGCAAAGAACTGTTTATAACTACCAAACTTTGGATTCAAGATACTGGCTATGACAGTGCGAAACGTGCATTCTACGGTTCACTCGAACGATTGGGATTAGACTATCTTGACCTTTACCTTATCCATAAACCGCTGGGAGATTATTATGGTGCATGGAGAGCTTTAGAAGAACTTTATGAAGATGGTAAAATACGTGCCATCGGGGTATGCAATTTCTTCCCTGACCGTCTTGTTGATTTGGTTCAGCATAATAGAATAGTTCCTGCCGTCAATCAAATAGAAACACATATATTTTGGCAGCACAACGAATACCAAAAGCTAATGCAAAGCAAAGGTGTACAGCTTCAATCTTGGGGAGCATTTGTAGAAGGGAAAAACGGCTTCTTCCAAAACGATACTCTAAAAAACATAGGAGAGAAATATGGAAAATCAATACCTCAAGTTGCCTTACGCTGGCTTATCCAAAGGGGGATTGTCTGTATTCCCAAATCCTTGCACAAGGAACGTATGCAACAGAACTTCGACATTTTCGATTTCCGGCTTTCCGATGATGACATGAACCAAATCAAGTCATTGGATAAAGACCAAACGGCTTTCTATTCCCATTATGACCCGGAAGCGGTAGAACGTTTGAATAATATCAAATTTGAGATTTAAAATACTATTGTTTGCAAAATCCAATCTTGACTTTTTAAGGTTAGGGTTGGATTTTATTTTGTGTAATTTATTGCCTAATGGTTAAGAATTTATTAGAACAGAGATTTTTCCGCCTATTGTCGGAATACTCACAATGCAAAGTTTCTGCAAATGAACTAACAGAAGCTATCAATGAATTGGCTACCCACGTAACTGATTTCAGTATTAACGAACAGGATTATAGCGTACTACTCCGCTATTTTTCTTTTGGCTTGTATCGTCTTAAATCGTATCGCACACGGTTTGAGCAAGAAAAAAATACCCTCTTTGCATCTAATTGATGAAGCGATAGAACTTTTAAACACCGAAATACGCCTTGTTGAATGGCGCATCAAATACCCGGAACAGCTACAACAGCGCATTAATAAACAAGCTCTTTCTCCTCTTTTTCTTGCAGACAAAACAGCTCTTATCGACATCATGGAAATGATAAGCGGTCTGTTCCTCTCCAAAGACATCGTTTATCAGAACGGAAAGCCTGCCTATTTGGTGGATTTATCCAAAGGTTTTGAATGGTTGTTTAACATCAAGATAAGCGACTGCCACCAAAAACATGAGGACGTGATAAAACGGAAGCCGGGCAAACTCACCGAATTTCTTAATGGACTGGCAAACCTAATCAAAAATGAACATGATAAGAAAGGATATAGATAATCAGCAACTTATGATTTATTTATAGGGGACTCCATTAGTTCCCCTGTAATTTCTTTGCATCCGTTTTTAGAACTTTGCTTCATCAATCGATTGACAAACAAGAATGTATAATCTGAAACATGAAGCAATTATGTATATAGAGAATAACGAATTTGGTGAATGGATGCAGAAGCTGTATGCCAAACTGGAAGAACTCTGCAAAGATGTACGGGTACTGCGCAATGCCGACAGGGTACTGCCCGAAGATGACAACCTGCTGGATAATCAGGACTTGTGTCTGCTGTTCAAAGTGAGTATCAAGACCCTGCAACGCTACCGGGCTATCGGTGCACTGCCATACTTCACAATCAGCGGAAAAGTGTATTACAAGGCTTCCGATGTCCGGGAGTTCATCAAGGAAAGGTTCAGCATTACCACGTTACGCCAGTTCGAGAAAGAACACTGCACGAAGAAAAAGAAGTGAATCTGAAAAGCCGGAACTGTGAATGTGCTTCATCCGTCCCGGCTTTCCTCGTTTATGGCTTACCCAACTTATCGGCTTCTTTCTTTAACTGTTCGGCTTGCTCGTTCAACAGCCTTGCACGTTCCAGTGCTTCCGCCTGCTTTTGGATGCGGTATTCAAAATCCATCACTGAATCGGTCAGACTTCGGATAAAGCCGTTATCCCGTTGCCACTTGAACTTGTTTTCCAGCATATCAAAAATTTCCCCGTCTGCCTGTCCTTGCATCAGTAAATAGCGATATTTCATATCGTTGTCCTGCAACTGCTGCATACGTTCAGCCAAACGGACATTCAAAAATATGGAAGCGGAACAGATAACCAGCACTGCCGAAAAAAGAAACAATCCCGGACGAATCCAAGAAGCGACCTTGTTGTAAATCCGTTGATAGAGTGGTAAGGGTGCAGCTTCCTCTTTATCCGTCTTGCAAGAGCCCAAAGCATCAATCATTACCTTGAAACAACGATAGGTTTCCAATACTATTTTCTTGGTGTCCTCGATATGTTTCTGCTGACCCTGCATCCTGTTCCTTATCTCGTCAAGCTGGCTTCGGATAGCCTGCAAATCCTTTTCGGGAACAGCCGGGTTGCTGTACAATTCCGACAATGCCTGTTCGATTGCGTTCAGTCTTTCAAGAGTTTCCTCCCGACTGGCTGGCATTACCTGTGCTTCCTGCTTCTCTTTCAGTTCTGTAACCATTGAGAGAAGCCCCTCTAAAATCAAATTTTCCTCCATGTATTTACAATTTAAGTTGTTTTTTCTTTTTTCTCTTCTTTCTCAAAAAGGAATCATCGGGCATTTCATCAGCCGGAGAGGATGAAGCGGAAAACAGACCGCCCAAGCCTGCCAGTAACGGACTGTCGGCTTTGCCCGGTGTCTGCGATAGCTCCTGAACAGGTGCGAAAACCGTCTGTCGGTTGCTTCCGACAGTGTTCAGCCCCGCATCCCCGAAGCATTTATCCAGCTTGGAGAAACTGAAACTGCGGTCTATCTCCGAACCCTTGAACGTGTATTCGCCTTTGGAAAAGGAAACGCCTTGTATCTCGTCCGTCTGCCCCTTGTACTTGAACCGGACAGTAATACCCTTTTCCGCTAACCGCTCCTGTAACTGCTGCCAGTTTCGGGATTTCCCGATTTCATTCTTTACAGCGTGGTAAATCTCGTATTTCGATTTGTCCGGCTCTTTCAAGCGGTGCTGCTTTACCTGTTCCTTTCCACCAGCAAAATAAAGCCCGTGTTTGGCTTTCAGCTTCTTGCATACCTGCTCGTTGCGGTACATATCGTTCCTGTCCGAAATGGTCTTACCGTTGTTGTCAATACGGTTGAATACAATATGCACGTGCGGATGCTCCCGGTCTTGATGGCGCACGATGATATACTGCGTAT
>CAUHML010000173.1 GCA_959606905.1 uncultured Bacteroides sp.
GGCTACCACCTGTCTTTTCCTTACTGCGGGTGCAGGAGTCAGTAGTGTATGGGCAGCACCGGAAGAGAATGCCCAAGCAACCTCGATAGTACAACAAAGTAGCACTGTCAATGGTAAGATTACAGACGCAAATGGAGAACCCATCATTGGTGCCAGTGTTGTGATAAAAGGTACTACTAATGGAACTATAACCGACTTCGACGGTAACTTTATGCTGGAAGTTCCTGCTAAAGCTACTTTAGTTGTATCCTATGTGGGATATAAAACGCTAGAGGTTCCTGTAAACGGAAAAAAAACACTTAACATCAATTTGAAGGAAGACACAGAAATGCTTGATGAAGTAGTAGTGGTAGGTTATGGTACTCAAAAGAAAGCCACACTAACCGGTTCTGTTTCACAGGTAGGTGGTGAAGAACTGAAGAAAGTGGCTGCAACAAATCTTACTAATACACTTGCCGGAAAAACAGCAGGTGTCATTGCTAATACACGTTCGGGCGAACCGGGTGAAGATAACGCTGACATTCTTATCCGTGGTAAAGGGACTCTAGGAAGTACCTCCCCTCTTATTGTCGTTGACGGTATTGCCGACCGGTCATTCAGCCGTCTTAACCCCGAAGATATTGAATCTATCTCTGTCTTGAAAGATGCTTCAGCAGCTATCTATGGTGCACGCGCCGCTAATGGAGTAATCCTGGTTACAACCAAACGCGGTACAGAAGGGAAAGTCAAAATCAACTATAGTGGTAATGTATCTTTTTCCCAGCCAACCCGTATCCCTGAAATGTTGGATTCTTACCAATATGCCACTTATGTAAATGAATACGATGCCGGACATGGTGAAGCTGCCACTTATTCTGCCGAAGCATTAGGTATGATTCAAAGTGGCGAGGATCAAATTCGCTATCCTAATACAGACTGGTGGAGTGAAGTAGCTAAAGACTGGGCTACCAAAACTCAACACAGCTTGGCTATCAGCGGAGGTAATGACAAAATATCTTTCTATACTTCGGCACAATATATGTATCAAGATGCTATTTACAAGAAAGGTGTACAAGACTACAACCAATATCAGTTTACTACCAACCTTGACGCAAAAATTACG
Organism: uncultured Bacteroides sp.; assembly: GCA_959606905.1. The sequence continues at coordinate 1,103 of CAUHML010000173.1, forward strand.
AAAGCAATAAAATTCAGCATGGATATTTTAGGCCGGCAGGAAGTCAGGAATCGTGGTGTATATTCTACAGAAGACCTGTTTGGCTATTTTCTTACCACTAATCCGATGGCAGCTCCTTATTATCCTAATGGCTTGTTACGTGTAGGCTATGATGGAGTAACCAACAATGCCGCTGTAAAAGTAACGGATATACCGGGTACTAATAAAACTACATACAGTACTCTTAACCTAAAGCCAAGACTCCGTGTAGACTTAGACGTCATTACCAAAGGATTATATGTAGAAGGTTATGCCGCACTAGACTTTCATTTTAATGATGGAAAACAGATAAACAATCCTTATGATGTTTACCAATATGACGCAGCAACAGATTCCTATATCAACAGACGTGATGCCACAGGTTCCATCAGTGTTAACCAATGGTTCAACAAAGATAAAACCATTACCTTGAATGCCCGTTTAGGATATAGTCACGATTTTAAAGGTGGACATCATGTAGATGCTTTTATAGCTTACGAACAAAGTAAATACGATTATACCGGTATTTCTGCCTATCGTACAAATTATTTATCAACAACTATTCCTGAAATCTTCGCCGGAAGCGATGTAGCTAAAGACAAGGATAATAGTGGAAGTTCGAATGTAACAGCTCGTCAAAACTATTTCGGTCGTATCAATTATGCCTACAAAGACAAATATCTGACAGAATTTACAATGCGCTATGATGGTTCTATGAATTTTGCTCCGGGACATCGTTGGGGAGTTTTCCCGGCGTTTTCTTTAGGTTGGGTGATGTCAGAAGAAGAATTCTTCCAACCCTTGAAAAATGTAGTAAGTTTCTTCAAGGTAAAAGGTTCATGGGGTATGATGGGTAATGACAATGTAACTGCTTATCAGTATATGTCACAATACAAATTCATTGATTTAAACAATACCAGCTCCATGTGCTTCGGTGATGAAGTAGTAAAAGCAATTTATGAATCACGTACAGCCAACCCTTTAATTACTTGGGAAAAAGCAAAGACTTGGAATCTAGGGTTTTCTTCACAATTCCTTGATGGTAAGTTCGGACTGGATTTTGATTATTTCCAATCACGCCGTAATGACATTTTGATTACCCGTAATGCTTCTATCCCTACCTATTCGGGGTTAGTTCTTCCAGCCGAAAATTTGGGTAAAGTAAAAAATCACGGTCTAGAACTCATTGCAACCTATCGTGACCATTCCGGTGATTTCTCATGGGGAATAACAGGAAATTTCACTTATGCCAATAACAAAGTTGTATACGAAGATGAAGCTGCTTCCACTCCGGAATGGCAACGTCGTACCGGTCATCCTATTGACGGAATGGTACTATATAAAGCATTAGGAATCTATCAAACACAAGAACAGGTGGATAACACACCTCACATTGCAGGTGCCAAGCCCGGTGACTTAATTTATCAAGATACCAATGGAGATGGAAATATTACCTGGGATGATGCTATACGTTTAGATAAATCGGCCACACCTAAAATAATCTTCGGTCTGACCCTGAACGGAGCATGGAAAGGTTGGGATCTGAATGTATTTTTCCAAGGACAAGCTGATGCAGAGCAATTGGTTCAACCGACCATGAATATGGCAACCGATTTCTATGAAGGACGCTGGATAGAAACAAATACAGCAGAACAAAATGCCACAGCCAAATGGCCGCGTGCATTCATCAAGCAGACATATGGTGACGCATGGAATGGTGTAGCCTCTACATGGTGGTTACGTGACGCTTCCTTCGTTCGTCTGAAATCTATAGAATTAGGATACACACTACCCAAAATGTGGACTAAAAGCATAGGTATTGAGAATGCACGTATTTATGTTAATGGTAACAATCTTTTTACCATTGATGGTATGAAAATATGTGATCCAGAGGCCGGTATGTTCAAAAACACAGATGGTTATGTGGTGGAATCCGGTGGAGTCAGAGGTTACCCTCTCCAACGTATGATTACAGTCGGAGCTAATGTTACATTCTAATGACCTATAAAACTAAAGTACAAAATGAAAAAACATATATTACTTTGTGCAGCACTTGCACTTTCAAGTTTCGGACTTCCTTCTTGTTCAGATATTTTAGATCAAAAACCACTAGACTCATACACAGATACAGCTGTTTGGAGTGACTTGAGTCTGGCAGAAAGTTTCTTAAACTACTGTTATTTACGAGTGGAAGCAGAAAATACAAACGGCGTAATGTTCTGTAATTATACAGATGAAACCTATCATATGCACGACTATGGAACAAGTACCTATACACAAGGCCGTGCTTCATGTGACAACTATAATACCGGGTGGACTGAAGGAAAAGGAAATACGTGGTCACATTATTATGGCGGCATTAAATTATGCAACCAATTATTGGAAGACATCATGGATACGCCTGCCAATACCGATAGTGAAAAAGAATGGAAAAATCAGATAATCGGCCAGGGCTACTTTTTACGCGCCTACTACTATCATATGCTATATAGTGTCTATGGACGTATTCCATTGATTGACCATACTTATGACTTGGATTCTGAATTCAAAGAGGAACGTGCAGATATGGATGATGTAGCTGATTTTATTGTTGCTGATTGTGATAAAGCTGCTGAATTACTTCCCACAGTCTATAAAGATGCAAGTGATTTTGGGCGTGCAACCAAAGGGGCGGCCCTTGCTTTAAAAGGCCGAGTATTGCTTTATAAAGCAAGTCCCTTATTCGGTACTCCCTCTAGAGAAAAATGGCAGGCAGCAGCAGATGCAAACAAAGCAGTCATCGATATGAATATCTATTCTTTAAAACAAGTTTCGAATAGTGATGAATATGCAGATCTGTTCTTCGATTCCAAAAATCCGGAAGTAATTTTCGAAAAACTTTATGATGAAAAAGGAATTGCAGGAAGTAGTGCCAGCCTAGTTATGCAAGCTCCTGCCGGACCTGGTAACGGATATGAAGGCTGGAGTACGTGGCAACCCACTTACGAAATAGTAGAACTCTTCCAGAATGCTGATGGTACACCTTATAAACCGGCAGAAACCAAACCATTCACGATTTTACAAACCACAATTGACCCCGACTCTGGAGAAGCCACACAAAAAGAAGTCACTATACAGGCATCAGATGTAAACCCATGGGAAGGTAGAGAAATCCGTCTGAAAGCAAATATTCTCTATGATGGTATGTTGTGGGGATACGGAGATTCAAACCGTGAAATCGAATTATTTGAAGCCGGAGCAAAAGGGGTCATTCCGGGTAAAGATTCACGTACAGGAGAAACTTGGTGGAACGGTACAAAAACTGGATATAATATGCGAAAGTTCTTATCTTCTCATATTAACTTTTATGACGATACGGTAGTAGATACTACCCCATGGTTCTTCATCAGACTGGCAGAAGTCTATTTGAACTATGCTGAATGTCAGATAGAACTAGGTAACAATGCCGAGGCTCTAAAATACATCAACCTTATCAGAAACCGTGCGTTATTACCGGATGCCACAGGCAAAGACATACGGACTGAATATGAATATGAACGCACTGTAGAATTGATGTTCGAAGGACAACGATTCTTTGACTTACGCCGCTGGAAGAAAATGGAAGAAACATATTCCAAAGAACATTGGCCTACCGGATTAAAAATTTATAAATTGCAGAATGGAACCAAAATATATTATCATAACCCAGAAGCCGTACAGCAACGTAATTTCGATGCCTCAAAAAATTATTGGTGGCCTATCCCACGTTACGAGTTAAACAAATCAACGTTACTAGATGCCGCACCGTATGAATAAAAAATAGTATTTCTTGATTATTATATATTACAGGAACGGAAAATAAAAACCGTTCCTGTTTTTAAAAAAAGTAATTATATATGAATAAACATACCTTCTTTTTATTTCTGGCAATAATAATCACTTCCTGTTCCAACGCACAAGGAAACAGCGATATCCCTCTACCCTCCGGCAAGTCTATCTATATCCCCAAGGAGCTTCAAGGCATGGATTTACAGAATCCGGCAAGTCAGTGGAGTTATCACCGTATGGCATACACCGAGAACTTCATCATCTTCTGGGAGAAGGGCTTCGGCAATGACCTCAGCAACCCACCACAGCTGGAGGGGCATTCCATGAAGGTGAACCTGCCCAATCTGAAGGAAAAGCTGGAAAGTTTCTACACCTATTTCTACCACACGCTACAGTTTGCCAAGCAAGGTTCGAAATGTGACAAATACCGCATGATGGTCATGATTAACTATTCTTTAGAAGGAACCGCCTACGGCGGGGATTACGACGGACAGATCGGTGCGCTCTGGATCACCCCCAACCGGGTACAGGACGAGAAATTGAATTGTATCGCGCATGAACTGGGGCATAGCTTCCAGTCACAAATCACCTGCGACGGTCAAGGAGAGGCTTGGGGTGGTTGCGGCTTTTTCGAGATGACTTCACAATGGATGCTCTGGCAAGTAAATCCTGACTGGATGACCGATGAGAAATATCATTGGGATGCGTTCAAAACCCTTACCCACAAGGCTTATCTGCATTTGGATAATATTTATCATTCACCATATGTGCTTGAATACTGGGGAATCCGGCACGGTTTGCCTTTCATAGCCGAACTGTACCGCCAGGGAAAACGTGGGGAGGACCCTGTCATTACCTACAAACGGCTGAACAGTCTTGGACAGAAAGAATTCTGTAACGAGATGTTCGACGCCTGCCGCCATTTTGTCAACTGGGATTTTAAGCGAGTATGGAAAGAAACACGCCCGTACGCAAACCAATACACTTGCAAAATGAATCCGTCTAAAGAAGGATGGTACCAGGTTGCACCCGAAAACTGTCCCGAGAATTATGGTTTCAACGCCGTCCCCCTCTCCGTTCCCCAACCGGGGAGTGCCGTGGAAGTGGAGTTCCTTGGGGAGGCAGGCAGGGAGGGTTACAATTCCGTCCACCCGGAGAAAGCCGGCTGGAGATACGGTTTTGTCGCTGTCACTCGGGAAGGAAAATCCGTTTACGGGGAAATGGGAAACAACACGAAAGGAGTGGTGAAGTATATTGCTCCCAAGGATGTACCGTTGGCCTACTTGTGGTTGGTTGTCATGGGGGCCCCGACGGAACACTGGATGAATCCCATATCCGGGGAAAAAGATGCACAATGGCCTTATAAAATAAAAATAACCGGCAGTTTCCTACTCACCTCGGCAAATTGAAAGATTCATCTGGAATCCTCACTTTTTCTTCGAATTTTCTCTTTTCTTTC
>CAUHML010000174.1 GCA_959606905.1 uncultured Bacteroides sp.
CAGGAGCCTTCGCCTGTTTTCAGTCAGGATTGCGGACTTGTTTCGCAATTACCTAGACAAATAGAATAAAATATACTACTATAAATTATAGTAGTTGAAACGCAAATGGTATTCTACTATAATTTATAGTAGTTGTCAAGAGAGTAAAGGAGGAAATTGATATGGCGACCATTGACTTAATTGTTTTGGGAATGTTAAAGAAAGAACCTCTGAGTGCGTATGACCTTCAAAAGTTGGTAGAGTACCGCAATATTTCAAAATGGGTAAAAATTAGTACCCCGTCCATTTATAAAAAGGTTATCCAGTTGGAGGAAAAAGGATATATTTCAAGTCATATTGAAAGAGAGGGCAAAATGCCAGAAAAATCAGTGTATTCTTTAACTGAAAAAGGGAAACGGCAGTTTGAAAAATTGATGCTTGAAATATCCTGTAAGCCGATAAACATTTTTTTAGATTTTAATGCTGTCATTGTAAATCTGGACAGTATGCCCAGAGAAAGACAGCAAGAATGTCTGGATAATATTGAGAGCAGTATGGAGGTATTGAAAAAATATCTGGAAGAAAATATTGCTTTGAAAAAAAGTAAAGAAGATATTCCTGTTACGGGTATGGCAGTTTTACAGCAACAATACACATTGGCAGAGGCAATAGAGGAGTGGATTGCTTCATTAAAAAAAGAAATCAATTCGTAAAAGTGCATGGTAGGAACAAAAGAGATGCTGTTATTTTTTAGTTTGGATTGTAATGAGATTGTAAGAAGTGGTTGCTATACTGAACTTACAAAATAAAAAATACAAATTTGGAGGTTTTCAATATGGCAATACTTGAAACAAAAGATTTACGAAAGATATACGGAAGCGGAGAAAACGAAGTCCATGCTTTGGATGGGGTATCCATTTCCGTAGAGGAAGGCGAATTTGTTGCTGTTATCGGTACATCAGGCAGCGGTAAATCCACTCTCTTAAATATGATTGGTGGGTTAGACCGCCCTACTTCTGGTAGTGTTACTATCCGAGGAAAAGAACTTTTGAAAATGAAGGACGAGGAATTGACAATTTTCCGCCGCAGAAATATCGGCTTTGTATTTCAGAATTACAATCTGCTTCCTGTTCTCAATGTTTATGAGAATATTGTGTACCCTATTGAGATCGACGGTGGCAAGACCGATACAAGATTTGTAAAAGAGATTATCCATACTCTTGGCTTAGAACAAAAGCTTAAAAATATGCCGAATAATCTTTCAGGCGGTCAGCAACAGAGGGTTGCGATTGCCCGTGCCCTTGCGACAAAGCCTGCCATTATCCTTGCTGATGAGCCGACGGGAAATCTGGACTCAAAAACAAGTATGGATGTTATTTTGCTGATGCAATCGATCAGCCGTCAGTTCCACCAAACCACTATTATGATCACGCACAATGAGGAAATCGCTCAAATGGCAGACCGTACAATCCGCATTGAAGATGGCAAGGTTGTTTCGGGAGGTGTCAGATATGCACGCTAACCGAAATAAAAAAGCAGTTAAGAGAGTGGAAAAGGGAATGATGAAAGCAAACCGTATTCGTAACCTGTTTGCGGTGTTTGCGATCGTTCTCACTACCTTTATGATTACAACTGTGTTTAGTTTGGGCATTAACTATATGGAAAATATGAAGTTAATGCAGGTGCGTACCGCAGGCACAACCGCTAATGCGTCCCTTGCGATGCCGACAGAAAAGCAGGAACAGCAGATTAAGAATTTGGAATATGTTAAAACTGTCGGTACGCAGTATATGGTCGGCTCGGTTGCTGAGAAGAACGACGAGGGGCGTGATCTTTCTATCGCACTTTCGTATTACGACCCTACGGAATGGGAAAAACACTATAAAGAAACAATCAAAGATATAGAAGGGAAATATCCTTCAGATGAAAATGAAATTATGCTGTCAGAGGATGCTCTTTCACAGCTTGGAATGAAAGAGCCGAAGCTGAATATGGAAATTCCTCTGTCCTATTATGATAAAAACGGTCAGCAGGAAAAAAATTTCACATTAAGCGGATGGTTTCATTCCTATACAGGTACGGGAATGGGCTTTGTTTCCGAAGCGTATTGCAAAAATGCAGGCTATACAATGGCAGAGGACGGCGTTCTTTCTTTGTCGCTGAATAAAATGCCCGATGATTTTTATCGTATTCAAAAAGATGTGGAGCTTAACGAAAATCAATCTTTCAGCGGTGCGGTTTCCATGAAATCATCAAGCGGTTCAGTGATCGCAATGGTAATCTTATTGGTATTCTTTATCATTGGCAGCGGCTATCTGCTGATTTACAATGTTTTGTATATATCCATTTCAAAGGATACCCGTTTTTACGGTTTGATGAAAACGCTTGGAACAACGCAAAAACAGATTAAATCACTGGTAAAAAATCAGGCGGTGAAGTTTGCCTGCATTGGTATCCCGATTGGTATTTTGTTAGCCACCGCTGTTTCCTTTGGAATTGTTCCCTTTGTGTTGAACGAGGGTTTTGAACAGGGCAAGTCGATGATGGATGCCGAAGTGTTTTTCCATCCATCTATCTATATTTTGTCCGTAATCTTTTCAGCGGTAACCGTTTGGATTGCCTGCAATGCTCCTGCAAAAGCGGCTGCAAAAATTTCGCCAATAGAAGCATTGAAGTTTCAGAATTTTGCACCGAAGAAAACAAAAAGCAGAAATTCCACCAACGGCGGCAAACTGCACATAATGGCGTTCCACAATGTATTCCGTGACAAAAAGCGTGCTGTTCTTGTGTTTATGTCCTTGTTTATGGGAATTACTATGATTTTAGGTGTAAACGGGGTTATAAGCAGTATGTCGGCTGAGAACTTTATTAAGGAATACATGGACTATAACTTTGAATACACTGATATTCAGTTTGAGCAAGCCGAGCAGCTCAATAAGGAAGTACCTCAATTCGACGAGCATTTTGTGGAACAGATTAAGCAAATCGATGGTGTCGAAAATGTAGATATTCAAAAGACAGTCTGGGCAGGAATTGACTTTGATGAAACCGCTTTAGAAGACTTTATGAAAATTCAATATGAGGACAGCAAATATAAAGCAAAAGGACAATCTTATGAACAGATGTTGGAGGTAATGAAAGGGTATGCTGATGCCGGTGAGTACGGCTGCTATATTACAACCCTTGACGATGACAAGGCGTTGGAAAAATACAATGCGGAGCATCCTGATACGCCCATTGACATGGAAGCATTTAAGCGTGGCGAAACAGCGATTGCGGGAAAAGATACCGAATATAATGCGCCCAATACCGCTTTAGTGGGTGAAACGCTGACGCTGACCGCCGACAGCACTGACGGCAAGGCAACTAATTTCAAAATTGGCGGAGCTTTTTACTATGACGATTACTCGAATAATCTTTCCGATAGTATTGATAGACGCAAGGACATTAATATGGTGCCCAATATTATCTTTGTCAGCGAAGCGGGTATGGAACGCCTGACAAAAGAACCAATCATTTCCGCAATCGGTGTTGACATTAAGGATTTCAACGACTTAGAGCGAATTGACAGCGAATTACAGGCAATCAACAGTACCTTGACTGAATCAGAATGGCAGCTTAGATCCTCTGTTAATCAGAAAGAACAATTTGAACAGATGAACTACTCTTCATCCATCGCTTTGTCCGGGATAAATTCCTTGTGTCCTTCGCCGATCCGGTAATAGGTGCCGTTATATTCCAGAATGTTCCCGGTGAAAATCGGCTCTGTTTCGTAAGCTGTGATTCCGGTGGGCGTGACCGTGTTGGCAGTTTTAATGTTGCCGTAGCCATGATCTACGGCGATGATTTTTGTGTTTTTGATTTCTCTCATAAATAGTCCCTCCATTTTTGTGTTGATTTATCTGGCAGTTTGTACCTACGTGGTACTGGTCTGCTGTGGGATAAGCATACAAAAGTTGGAGGGATAAGACATTGAGAGAAAATTGAGTATGAATTGAGAAAAATGTTTTGAAAATAGGAATACAAGAAGAATAAGATGTTTCAATAATGAAGGAGATCATAGTATTGGGATTCTTCAGTTTTTTATTTGCATTTTACAAGAATAAAGAGTATTCTTGTTTGTTAAGAAATGTGATGAAAGGAGTATGAGTGATCCTATGGTGAATATACATTTCCTTACGATCTTACGGGAAGATGAATTTCGTGAGTTGAAGAAAGATTTTCCGCATGATAACGAATTATTACACAGTATCAGATCAATCCGATACTGTAAAGCAGAAGTGTTTCGGGATTGTATTCTGGGAACCTTGCGAGTACCGGAAAAAAATGAAATACGTACACCGCATGTTGTTTTTGGATTTTACCTGACAGATAAAGAACTTTTTTTAATTGAGGACAGTGGGGAACTGAAACACTGGATAGAGAAAAAGGAAGAACAGTTTCAGGAGCTGAAATCGCCGGATCAGTTTCTTCTTAAGATGATGGAACTGATGATTGAAAATGATCTTCTATATTTGTTACATTTGGAAAAAGAAATTGAAAAGATGGAAGATCAGCTTATAAAAGGTGTTCCGGATAATTTCTTTTCGGTTCTTACAAAGTATCGACAGAAACTATCTGAGCTGGATGCATATTATGAACAGCTGGCTATGATTGGTGATCTATTACAGTCTCAAGATGGACTGACTATTATCCATAATACAGAATCGTGGAATCGTTATGCACTCAGGACAGAACGACTGCATAACCATGTGCATTTGCTTAGAGAAAATATACTGCAGTTACGTGAACTGTATCAATCTCAGCAGGATACACAACAGAATAAAATTATGTGTATATTGACAGTTGTGACAACCTTATTCCTGCCACTTACACTTTTGACCGGCTGGTATGGGATGAATTTTGTAAATATGCCTGAGCTGCAGTGGAAATACGGATATGTTGCAGTGATTGCAATTGCAGTAATAACAATTATTCTGGAACTCATTTATTTTAAAAAGAAAAAATTGTTGTAGGATAAGATTATCCGTAGAGAGTAAAAGATTTTTTTCAGAATTAGGTATTCATTAAAAAAGGCTACACACAATTTTGTATGCAGCCGAATCTATATGAAGAGGTGCCTTTTTTCCTCCTTGGCAAATGTTAGTTTTTGTTATATTTTTACAACCAGAAACGGTTGGAAAAGCATCCACGCATAACGGATACAATACCCTGAAGGATCAGGAAAAATCCAATTACCCAGGCCATAGCTGCAATACTTGCAAATGGATGTGTGAATGACAGAAAACCAATCACAGTCAGCAGGATTCCAAATACCGTAAACCAGCCCCAGCCTCTTATTCCCAGTTTTTGAAGGTCAAAGGAATTAACAAGTTTTGTGATACCTGAAAAAATCAGCCACATTCCCAAAATAAAGGAGATTGTCATTGCTGTAAACCATCCATTACCCAAAATGAATAAAGACATCAGTACAGTCAGAATGCCGTCAGCAAGAAACCAGCCAGATCCTGCCATATAATCATGACCGGCTGCAAATATCACAATATCTATAATGCCGGAAAACATCATGGCAACTCCAAAGATAATGGGAAGACCATAAAGAATTTCTCCGGGATTCCTCAAACATCCGATCCCGGTTATAATCAGAAAGATTCCGGCTAAAATCCATAATACTCTTGATGTCGTTTTACTCATATCAAAAACCTCTTTCCCAATTGTGTTTAGCTTTTAAAACAGGCAGGGGGTTTATTCCCTGCCCGCTTGAGATTAACCTTCGATGGCAATATAATGGGAGTTGTTTTCTACTGCCTTTTGCTCTTTTGGAACAGTAAAGGAAAGAATACCATTTTCAAATTTCGGATGGATGTCTTCTCTCTGAACATTATTTCCTACATAAAAGCTCCTGCTTACATTTCCGGCATAACGCTCTCGGCGGATATATTTTCCTTCCTTATCCTTTTCATCTTTATCAAGACCTTTTGCGGCACTTACAGTTACATAACCGTTTTCAAGCTGGATCTGAATCTCATCTTTCTTAAATCCCGGAAGATCAATGGCCACTTCGTAAGTGTTGTCTTTTTCCTTTACATCGGTCTTCATGATATGGGGAGCATGTTTCCCATACAATTTTTTATCGATGTCCGGAAAAGCAAAATCATCCATAAAATCATCAAATAAACTTTCTCCAAAAATACTAGGCATTAACATAAGTCATATCTCCTTTCATGACATAAACTAAATAGGTGTTTGCGAAACGCCACAAGCCGCATAAATACGGCATTTTAACTTTTATA
>CAUHML010000175.1 GCA_959606905.1 uncultured Bacteroides sp.
TTGAAAACAAGAACCTCGCTTAGGCCTGTGTCCATATTACGTGGGTAGGATCAAAGAACATCAGAGACATTCCCCAGCCAGTTCCATACCACGAAACCATATCATCGAAAACCAGCCCACCCGTTTCACGAACTCCGGCAGCTTCCTTAAGAATTGGCTTGAATACCGGAATCAGAAGGGCGATCGCCAGTGGAGCACCCCAGCGAATAAGGCCAGTTTCCATTTTGATCCCGAAAAAGATCCCCGCACCGACAACAAGCAGCCAGACTATCAGGCCAGGCGCAGTTTCCAGTGCTGTTTGCCATTCAACATCGAAAGTTTTCATTAGCCAGGCAACAACTGCCAGACAGAAAGCAAATACGCCTACAACAACCAGTTCAACGCCGCTTGTTTCGTTATTTCTACTCATCCTTTTGATCCTTTGTTGCTGTTCAAAATCCGCACAATAAAGAACGTGCAGTGTAGGTAATACTGCACGTTTGTACCATTCGTGGTACTTAATCCTTTTGTTTGGCAGACATGAGATCTTCTGCTGCATCTTTAGAGTAGTTATCAATCAGATAACCTAAAATCTCTGTCCATGTAATTGTTTTTCCTAGTTTTACACTGGCATTTATAGCCAGTCGTTCTAGTTTCATTTTTCTTTCTTCCGTCACGTTATAAGTCGTGCGCTTTGCCATTTTTTACGCTCGTTCAATGCAATATTTGAAGTGAGTATACATGCTCATGAACTCATATCATCCAAGCCTCTTGAACTCATTAGCTCACTGGTGTAATGTTAAAACACTAATGAACTACTGAACTCATGTGTTAGTAAGTCGTCATTTTTGCAATTTTGAGGATTTATTCGTGATCGATTGGCTTACCGGGATTTTCCCTTGCACACACAAACCGCTTCCGGCGGGGAGTGTTGTCAGCGTTGATGCTGACGGTGCAATTGAGTGGGAAACCGTTAAGCGACTGACTGTTCGCGGCTCGCATGAAGCAACGATGAAAGTACGATCGATAGGATCTAATGGCGAAGGTAAAGCGACACATTTGTACATTGATGGTAATCCGTCCAAGTTTTTGCAGGGGCATTCTGTTGTTGGGTCGGATGATATACAAGGGCTCATGTTGACGGTCTATGCCAGGATTTTATCCTTATTGAATATTCCTCATGATTTAGCGTCTTATAAAGCCGTTATGGCAGGTCAGTATAAAATTTCACGTGTTGACATTAATTACATGTATTCATTATCTACGCTGGAAAATGTCAGATCATGGCTTTATGCCGCCGAATTTAAAGCTAAAACTCGCCATGGTCGCGCATGTGGGAAAGGCGGTACAGTTTATTTAGGTAAAAACTCCCGTCGATGGAGTCTGAAATTTTATTCAAAATATGATGAACACGTTTCTGGTAAAAAAGGGCACCAGATAGCCGAAGAGTTTGTACGAGCCGGGTTACTGGACTGGACGAAAGATAAATTACGTATTGAATTAACATTAAGAACAACTGAGCTTATTGATTTAAATTTAACGCTTGGCGCTAACTGGAATATGAAAACACCACGTCAATTATTCTCTGAATATGTAGGGAGAATAGAAATGAATCAGAATGCTATTTTAAGTGATGAAAAAATAACGAAACTGCCAAGAAAAATACAGTCAACTTATTTACTTTGGAAACAAGGGGCTAACATGAAAGAAATGTTACCTCATAACACTTTTTATCGCCATAGAAGAGAATTGCTTTCGTTCGGTATCGATATTAATTTCTATTGTGATTCACCAGACTCTAATAACGTTGTTCCGCTAATAAGAACGCTGGAAGCCAAGCCAGCGGAAATCCCCTTATGGATTTATGAGAAAGGTTTTATTTTCGATTACAACCGTATTTCGCACGCCAGTAGCTGGCATTAAAGGAAAGTAATATGTCTAATTATGGTCTTTTCGTTAAGGGTAAAATGTTGGGAGCCCGCCAACGTAATAAAGTTAATGGTCAGGGCTATTATAATGAAATTGGTATTGGCCTTGAAATACCTGATGGTTTTGGTGGTACAAAGCAGGATCAAATTATTATTCGAGTTTCTCAGGCTCTCGTTAACGCAGGTCTAATGAACCAGGCGAATGCTTTCATTGGGAAATTAGTTCAAATTCCTGTCTATGTCCGTGCGTGGTCAATGGAGGGTAGGGAAGGTGTAACTTATAATGTTGCTTCCGATGGTGGCATCGCAGAGATCAAAGGTTAAATATGGACGATGTTATTCAAATTTTGATAGCGTCTGGCATCGTTATTTCTTTTGGCCTCGGCGCGATTACTGCGGGGGTCTTTCGTTAATGTATATCGTTTATTTCTTCGGGGCTTATACCTTTGGTTTTGCCCTTTTCTATGCGGTCGGTTCATTTAAATCATTTTCTGACCGATTAATGTAACCTTAATGGAGTTATTCCTATGAAAATTCTGTCTACTGTTAAATATAAAATTGCTTTGGCTTCAACTGCGCTTTTTATTTCTGCAAGTTCTTTTGCGGCTGAAGGCGCTACAGGTGGTACTGATTATGCAGGTCAGGCAATGGATGCTTTGTTGACTCAGGCAAATGATCTCATTGGTAAAGTATGGCCTGTTGTTGTTGCTGTGGTTGGCGCTGGGCTTGCCATTCGTATTTTCAAAAAATTCTCTTCAAAAGCGGTTTGAATTTCACTCAGGGGCACTCGTTGCCCCTTTATTAAAGCGGGTTACTATGAGAAGGAAAATATTAATTCTTTCCGCTGTCCTCATTTCTCCTTTTTCACATGCTGAGTCATGGGAAAGCATTACTAAATCCACTTATCAAAGTTCTGCCTATGCTGAAAGTAAGCAAATAACCAATCAGGATGGCTCTAAGATAACGGTTTACTATATTGATGCTGCTATGCAGGCCTCCGCTTGTCAGGGTGCTAAATCCAGTGCTCAGAGTGTATTTACTCGGATTAAACCAACTTATGAGGGTATCTGGCCTGATTCTGAATTCCGTCTTGTTTTTACTGGCGATTGTACTTACAGCGATTCACCAGGGCAGAAGGATAAATATTGGTCTTTAACGGCTTATATTGTTGGTAATATTCAGCGTTCTGTTCCTGATGAAAAACCTACTGACCCGACACCAGAAGAAATTTGTGAAGCGAAGCCGCCAGAAGAAGGTGTATTTAATAATGTTGATTCATATGATGGTGGTCGCTATATCTACTATAACGGCTGTGAATATGAGGCTACTGGTGTCATTGTTTGTCAGGGTGATGGTACTGTTTGCGCTGCAACATGGAAGCCTACAGGTGCTGTAGCTGACCCCTCTGATAAACCCTCAACCCCCCAAAATGGTGGTGGTGAGTCTGGCGGTGGTGAGTCCGGTGGTGGTGAGTCCGGTGGTGGTGAGTCCGGTGGCGGTAGTTCTGGCGGTAGTTCTGGCGGTGGCTCTAGTGGTTCCAGTCTTTCTAAAGGTGATATTCAGTCTGCGATCGAAGGTGCTTCACCCAAAATAGCCAGCGATATTCATGATAAATTAACGGAGAAAGACACTTCATCAGATGATAAAAAAAATGCCGATGAACAAACCAGGAATAATATAAATCGTCTTGACGATTCCATTAACAATCTTACGCGGGGGGCTGGCCGTTTTGCTGACCCTTCAGGTGGTGATTCTCGTTATGGAAAGGGCGACTCTGAATTAGATGGCGCTTCTACTTTAGCTGATTCTGAATTGGGAATTGAAAAGGATTCTCACGGTGCTTTATGGGAAGCATTTTTAAATAAAGGTGCTATGCTGCCTAATTTACCCAATGGTAACGGCTGCTCTGATTTTATTATTTTTCCCGGAGAGGTTTATCAGATTGATATTGGTTGCGATAAATTACTGACTATTCAAGATGTTCTTTCATGGGTTTTTTATTGCCTTACGTTCTGGTATGTCTTTACTTCTTTAACTTCATTGCTTCGCAAAGGGGGTGAGTGATGCCTTTATTATTAGGTATTCCTGCATTGTTGCGTTTTCTTATTGGTCTTGTTCCTTTGTTTATTGGCTATGTGGCGAGTTTTTTAGCTCGACTTGCTACCAGAACAGGATTAATCGCCTTTGCATTGGTAGCATTAATTACAACAACTGTTACGCTTTTAATGCAGTACCTTGCTGAGGTCATGTATAACGGTTTACCTGCTGATTTCTCCCATTTAATGGCGTCTGTATTGCCTGACCATTTTCAGGCGTGTGTTAACGTTATTATGGTTACTCGTATCAGTGTTTTTGTTTTCGATTTAAAACAAAAATTTCTTGATTATGCAAACAGGGTGATTTAAATGGCGGTTTATGTAGTAACAGGCAAATTAGGCTCAGGCAAGACACTTGTTAGTGTTTCCAGAATACAGGAAAGACTTGCTAAGGGTTGTCCTGTTGCCACTAATCTTGATCTTAAATTGCATAATATGCCTATGGTTGGGCGTTATGCGAAAAAAACGCGCGTTATTCGCATTCCTGACAAGCCTTCATTAAATGATTTACTTGCTATTGGTATTGGGAATACATCTTACGATGAATCCCGTAATGGCCTCCTTGTACTTGATGAATGTGGTACTTGGTTTAATTCCCGCTCATGGGGTGATAAAGACAGACAACCTGTTATTGACTGGTTTTTACATGCCAGAAAATTAGGCTGGGATATTATATTTTTGATTCAGGATATTTCGATAATGGATAAGCAAGCTCGTCTGGCGCTTGCTGAGCATGTTGTTTATTGTCGCCGTTCAGATAAATTAAACATTCCTTTTGTTGGCTCCATTATGAATTTGGTTTCAGGGGCGAGATTTTCTTTACCAAAGGTACACTTTGGCATTGTCAAATATGGTGATAATGTTAATTCAATCACTGTTGATAAATGGATATATACAGGAAAATCTCTTTATTCTGCTTACAATACCAAACAAGCGTTCACAGATAATTATCCTCATGGCGCATTTTCGCTTTTGCCACCATTTATCACGCACGGTCAATTTTCTGTTCACAGAGGATTTAATTATTATATGCGCCTCACTAAAATTTATTTTCGCAAATCGAACCGTCTTATATTAATGCTTTCTTTTTTGGCGCTGGGGCTTGCGTTTGGTTTCTGGCTCCAGTCTGGAAAGAATGTTGATGAAATCTCAGCTATTAAATCTGCTTATGCTGAACAGGCGAGGGCGGTAACGCCTGATTCGTCCAGTGACTTACCCCGACTTTCTATTAATTCTTTTTCACAACTTGGCTTTGACGTTTCCGTTACGTTTGTTGATGCAAAAGGTATGAAATATCAGTATTTTGATTTGATTAAAGATGGTTATTCCGTTGATATTAAAGATGCCTGTCGTGTTGTTATTAGAAAAGGCCGTTATTTACAGACTGTTACCTGTCAGGAGTAATATTATTATGCGCTCTGTTATTGTTGCTTTTTTATTTGCCTATTCATTCTGCGTTTCTGCTGAAACTGTTAATTTAAATAATTCATCTGTTCGCTCATTTGTTCAGTGGTATTCTTCAAAAACTGGCAAGCCTGTTATTGTTAATCCTGATATTAAAGGAAACGTAACCGTATTTAATGCTGATGTTAATCCAACAAATATTGATGATTTCTTTAAGTCTGTTCTGAATGCTAACGGTTTTGTCATGCTTTCTGGCAATCCTGCGGTAGTCTCTTTGCCGTCTAAATTACCTTCACAGATGGTTTCGGATTCCGATGATTCTGATAACCAGTCTTATGATACTTTTCCTTCTGAGCCATCTTACCAGCCAGTACCTGTGGCGCTTACGGTCAGAAATTTTAAGCTGACAAAAGTTAGATCGTCCGATGTTCAGCAACTGATTAAAATTTATCTTGATTCTAATGGTGGTGGTAATGTCGTGGATTATCCAGGCAATAACTCGCTGATTGTTTCTGCGCCTGACGAGCTGCTGCCGGTTCTGTCCGATTTTATCAATTCTGTGGATGTTGCCCGCGATCAGGTTCTCATTCAGTCGCTGATGTTTGAAACCAGCTTGTCTGATGGCGTTGATTTATCGTTTGCGGCAGGTTCTGCATCCGGTCATAAGGTTGCGGGGGGCTTTAATACTTCTGCACTGGGTAGCGCTCTTTCTACGGCGGGCGGTTCTTTTGGTATTTTTGATGGTAACGTGTTGGCGCTGTCTCTGCGTGCTGTCCAGAGTAATACTGCACGTTTGTACCATTCGTGGTACTTAATCCTTTTGTTTGGCAGACA
>CAUHML010000176.1 GCA_959606905.1 uncultured Bacteroides sp.
ATTGCAAAATCATACCATTGGTTGCGTTCGGTATTTATTTTGAACGAGGGCTCTGTCTCTTCCCGTAACGGGGATTTATACCACAGGTTGATACCTTGCTGCTTGACGGGAGAATGTCCCAAACTGTACAGAAAATCCGCTATCCTGATTTGTTTTGCTGTTTGTATATCCATAATAAGATGAGTGTTTGAATAATGGTTGGAATATTTATTTCTCTTTTCGCCCGTACCTTTTTATGAAGTACGGTCTGTATAATCACTTCACTTTATTTTCGTATATATAGGATACGGTAATAAAGTGAAGCGGTTTTACATTCTCTGCAATCGCTTCGCTTTATCCTTAATATATAGACCTGCCGAATAAAGTGAAGTGATTACAGGTTAGACGGTCTAATAGTGAAAGTCTGGCTTGAACGTGTATTTCCTGCCGTTCTCCTGTACTATCATCCGTTTGTTCCGGAGCATGGTGATAAGTGATACCGCCTTTTGATGGTTCAGTTTTACACCTACTGACATATAAGACTTGATTAAGGCGGTTTCCAGATCCTTGTAGCCGTATTCCTCTTTCAGTCCGAAAGCCGCTTCTAGTGCTATGCGGTGCTGTTGTTCGGTAATATGCCTGTAAGGGTCGAACTTTTCCTCTTCCGGTCTTCCGGGTTTCTTCGCTTCGGGTCTGTACCCCTCTATGAGTTCAGGCAATGCATTGTCGTTGATACGGAAAGCGAAAGGCTCGAAATCCATTGCACGTATGTGCATGGCCGAAACATTGCTTATATCCCCGTTGCTCTTGTCCTTTTCCACGAGAAGAACGGTTTCCGCCTTGTTGTTCAGCTCCGTACCGATATGCCCTCTTGCGTTTTCATCGCCTTTGTTCTGGTGGAGTATCGTATGGATGTGTATTTGCCTGTCATCCGTCCACTGCATCAACTTGGATATGATGCGTGTCGATTCTCCCGGACTGTTGATGTCATATACCATATCACGGATGCCGTCTATGATTACAAGCCCTATGTCCGGTGTATTATAGATAGCCTGTTCGACAATCCTGATGCGCTGTTCGGGCGTGTATTTCCTCAAAGCGAGAAACTCCAGATGTTCATTGTCCCTGTCATCAGGAAGACCGGCCAGCCGTAAAATACGTTTCATGACTTTCAGGCAGTGATAATGGCTTTGTTCCGTGTCCACATAAAGGACTTTCCTTTTGTTCTCCGGAAGTTCTGCCACATACCGTAGTACCGTACCGTTTTTCAATGAGGCGGCTACAATAGCCGACACATTGAAAGTCTTTTTACTTTTGGCTTTGCCTATGGATGCACTGAAATTGCCCAGTGTGCCAATGACCGAACCTTGCACTTTTAAAATCTCAGGTGCTTTCTCATAGATTTTCGATAGGCTCAGACGTGAGGCTTGCCAAAGGATTATCGCCTGTTCTGCAGATATTTCCTTTATTTCTCTCATATAGTCCATAAGCATACCTCCCATTATTTCCGTCCTCCTGTTTTCTTTCCGGCAAGTTCAAGAGCCAGTTCTGCATCAACTATAATCTTGCGCCCTATCTGGGTAATCGCCTTGTCTATCTTACCGCTTTTCTTTATGCGGTTGGCAGTGGGCAGACTGCACCCGAACAGTTTGGCTATACCGAGTATTCCGTACACATACTTCTTTTCCGTGTCTGTAACGGGTTGCGGCAATGCTTCGGCCTGACCTGAAGCGTGCTTACTCAGGAATATGAATTCTTCGCCTGTCATTTGCCAGACGGGTTTTGATAATAATTCTTGGATATTTGTCATCGTCCAATCTATTTAGTCGTTAAACAATCAGCCCTGCGCACTGGCTGTTATTTCTGTTCTCGAACGATGCAAAATTAGGTAGGGTTATGAGTGGTAAGGATGGGGACGGTACAAACTGAATATCATTGTATCTTATTGAATATCAGAAAACAAAAATACCACTCAAAAATTATTTTGAGTGGTAAAAGTGGAACTTTCGTAAAGTATCAGGATATATCACGGATTATCTGAATATATGTTCCATTTCCTTGGCGAAATTTTGGTTGCTGTCACTGGGGAAATCTGAAACAGGCTCCTTGTACTTGGATTTGTAGTAGCTGTCGTCAATATCCAGCAGTTTCAGTATTCTGTCTTTCCATTTGTCCCTGTCCTGTTTGGAGAGTTTCTCGCTCATCAGGAATATCAGATAGCATACACGTATTTTCTCTCTCGGTTTTATTTTCAGCTTACAGTTGCAGGGGTGAAGATTCATATTGGCATAGAAATCTGGTGCGGAAATTTCTTCGAACTGTTCTCCTTTGCACACCTCATGAATGAGCGAAAGTAATTTCATGCTGAAATATTCCTGTTGTTCTTCTGTCGTTTCCTGCTGACTGATTGGCTCGCTTGATTTATTCTCTTGCTTTCCGTCAGGAATGTATTTCTTCAATATATCCAGAAAAAGGCAGCTTTGACGGTATATGTCCGCACAACAGTTCTTCATATATTGGAATGCCTCTGTTCTTGTAGCCTTTTGCTGGTCATAGAGTTTGTTCAGTTTGGCTTTTTCCCTGTCATATTCAGCCTTGCAGCGTTCATATTCTTTCTCTGCCTGTTTTTCCTCTTCGGCTGTATGCTCCCTGTAACCAATGGAATCATACCTGTTGTTGGCTTCATTCAGCGGCTTGCTCAGACTTCTTGTAACATCCAGCTGGGCTTCAATTTCCTGAGAATACCTTTCCATGTGCTGATAGCAAGCACGTTCTATGGCTCTGTCACTTAACGGGCGTATCTCATAAGCCTGTATGCTCTTTTCTATTTCAGTTTTCAGACTGTTGAGTATCAAGGTGTATTGCTCTTTTTGCTTGTCAAGCACCAGTTCAAGGATAGCGGCTTCAAAGGATTTCATGTCATTATACTCCTGATAGAAATCCGATATGAATTTCTGCCTGTCAAAAGAAAAAGCGTAATTATCTATATAGTCTCTGTATATTCTGTTAAGTTCTCCATATTGGGGAATCATCGTCTGTATCTTTCCTGCCATATACTTTATATTATGGGTTCTTGTCCTTGTCAAGGAATAAGGTCAGTTCTTCTTCCACTTCTTCTATACTCGGTAGGGCAGATTTCAGATTTTCGGGTACTGCCTTGCTCAATTGATAGTCGCTGATACCTATCGGCTGGTCATATCCAGCCAAGGCATATTGTGCCACGACCTCATCCTTACCCCTGCACAGCAAAAGACCGATGGTCTTGTTATCATTTTCTCCCCTCAGTTTATCATCTACAACATTGATATAGAAATTTAACTGCCCTGCATATTCCGGTTTGAATGGCGTTGCTTTCAATTCCACGACGACATAGGCGTGGAGCTTGATATTATATAGAATCAGGTCGGCGAAAAAGTCACTGTCCCCAATCTGGAAATGTTTTTGTCTGGCAACAAAAGCAAAGCCGTTACCCATTTCCAGCAAGTAATGGGTTACATGCTTTACCAACTGTTCTTCTATATCCCTTTCGTCAGCCTTTTCCTTTGCTCCTGCCAAGTCAAAGATATACGGGTCTTTTAACAGATAATTGGCAAGATCGCTTTGAGGTGCCGGAAGTGTGGCAGTGAAGTTGTTTACCTTGTTACTCTTGATTTGTCTGTCATACAGATTACTTTCAATCTGCATTTTCAGCACATTACTGCTCCAACCCATTTCTACAGATTGTTTCATATACCAATACCTTACACCTAATGGTAGCGGATTATTGAGTATGACCATATGGCTTGCCCAATTTATTCTTGCAATCGGTGACGCCAAGAATAAATCTTCTATATCCTCTATTTTTATTTTATAGATGGTTGCTACTGTTTTTTCTACATTCTGAAATTGCGCAGGAACCTCCTGCGTAATTTCTAAAGATTGATTATCAGCTGATTGTATTTGCGCAGTAAGCTCCTGCGTAAATTGCCCGCTGTTGAGTTTAAGGACTTCATTAGTAATGTTTTGAATATTAGGGACTGACAGTATTGAATCTGTTTCAATAAAACTACGAAGTACATTTAACGGATATAAACGGGCAAACTGGCACATATAAGTAAGATTACGCTCCGAATATCCCTTCTTTTCAGGATAATTGAATCTGATTGCCTGTGCCAACTTCTTGATAATTTTACCACCCCAGCCATGCAGGTTTTGGTGGTACAGTATATAATTGCCCATTTTCCAGTAATGGAACAACATCTGGGCATTGGCTGCGGTAATGAGCCGGACTTGTGCCTGTTCTATTTCCGAACCGACAGCATGGACAAAGGCATCAAAATGACCTTTCTTTATATTATGTTCGTTGTTATTTTCCATATTACTAACTATTACTTAACAAAGATAACTCTAATAATGGATAATCTGTGAAACAGACTGATACTTTTATAGTTGGTTAAACTTGTTCATTGCATTAGCCTTAATATCATCGGCTATGTCAATGTAGGGCTTCATGGCTTTATAATCACTGTGTCCTGTCCATTTCATTACAACCTGTGCCGGAATACCTAGAGCCAGCGCATTACAGATGAATGTTCTTCTTCCTGCATGAGTACTGAGCAATGCGTATTTCGGGGTAACTTCATCTATGCGCTCATTCCCTTTATAGTAGGTTTCACGTATAGGTTCGTTAATTTCTGCCAGTTCTCCCAGTTCTTTCAGATAATCATTCATTTTCTGATTGCTGATAACAGGCAATACCATGTGGTTTTCAAAATGGATGTCCTTGTATTTTTCAAGTATGGCTTTACTGTACTTGTTCAGTTCAATACTCAGACTATCTGCCGTTTTAACGGTGGTGACTTCTATATGGTCGGACTTGACATCACTTCTCTTTAGGTTGCGAACATCTGAATAACGCAGACTGGTAAAGCAACAGAACAGGAAAACATCCCGGACACGTTCCAGATACTGTTTGTCTTTGGGTATCTGATAGTCTTTAAGTCTGTTCAGTTCTTCCCATGTCAGGAAGATTACCTTCTTGGGGGTGGTTTTCAATTTCGGTTTGAACGTATCGTATGCTATATTCTGGTGATAGTCTTTCTTGAAGCTCCACCGCAGGAACCATTTGAGGAATCCCATTTGTTTACCGATGGTACTGTTCCTCATATCCTTTTTGTCGCGCAGGAAATTGACATATTCGTTCAGTCCGAATTCATTGAAATATTCAAAGGTTAAATCTTCCTTGAACTCCTTGAGGTGATTTTTAACGGCTGCAAACTTTTCGTATGTGGATTCAGTCCAGTTATTCTGGTTGCCGCATTCTTTTACAAATTCATCGAATACCTCCCAAAAACTTATCTTTACGTCTTCCTGGTCTTCACTTGTATCTTTCATCCGCAGGTTGAATGCGTCCTTTAGCTGTTGGGTAGTGGGCATGGCTTCCTGTACCTCAAATTCCTTGAACACGTTTTGAATTTCGGTATAGTATTTCAGCAGATCGGCATTGATTTCAGATGCACTTTGCTTTAGTTTGTTGGTACACCCGTTCTTCACTCGCTGCTTGTCAGCATCCCACTTGGCTACATCAATGCGGTAACCCGTTGTAAACTCAATGCGCTGACTTGCGTATATGACACGCATACGGATAGGCACGTTCTCCACGATTGGCACACCGTTCTTCTTCCGGCTTTCCAATGCAAAAATGATGTTTCGTTTGATATTCATAATTGGGTGTGTTTGAAATTCTACACCCAAATATACACCCAATATTTGGAATAGCAAAAGATATTCAGAAAGATTTAGATTTACTATGTACTCCAAATAGTGCTTGATTATTAATGATTTGCAATTTTATGATATTTCTTGAATATGTAGGTTCGAGAGCCTCTCTCTCCGCAGAACCTACTGGACAAAACAGGACAGTAAACGGACAAAAACCTACAAATCAGCGATTTGTAGGTTTTTTTATTGCCTATAAGTCTTGTTTCCAAGACAACAAAAGGACTGTAAAAGACATAGTTTCGTTACTAAATCGTTACCTATTCCCTACCGGACAAAAACGGTAACGATTTGTCCCGAAATGACCGCAGAAAGTCCGAATTTGTCCACCGTCTATCTATCTCACATTTAACGAGTTATTAGTAGTTTTGCAACTTAAAAATGTGAGGTTATGAAGAGTACATTTAAAGTCCTTTTCTATTTAAAGAAAGGCTCTGAAAAAAAGAACGGTGAGGTTATGATTATGGCAAGAATTACCATTGACGGTAA
>CAUHML010000177.1 GCA_959606905.1 uncultured Bacteroides sp.
CGTTATCGCATACAGCCTATAGTAAATATTCTATCTTTATAAATTTATTTTATCAGCGGTTATGAACTGTTCCTCCACCGAATTCAGACAGAACCTATTATTGTCTATCCCTCTATGATCCAATCACTCAAAGTGTGACTTTCCGAGTCAAAGTTTATCCCCACCTTCACCACGGGAAGTCCGCAAAGAACAAAGCGTTCGGGATAGTTCTTCAGATTTATTTGGGCTAAAGCGGAATCAGCACTTTTGTCCAGTTTCAATTCAATGACATACAAAGTGTGGGTAGTACGCATCACCACGTCCACACGCCCTTTCGGGGTACGGACTTCCACATCCACATACATCCCAAACAAAGAAAAGATGATGTAGAATAGTTGCTGATAATGCCCCTCATAATTCGTATTATCACAATACGGGACGGTGGAAAGGAATAGTTAGGCAAAAGGCTTTACATCAACCCCACCCTAATTTCACCGTTCGGGATATCCAGTGTATATAGTTGAGTCAACTTATCATAGTTTTTAATTGTAATATAACCGCTCTGATAAAGCAGAGGCACGATAGTTGTCATACTACGCTCGGTAGGGGCATCAAAATTGGTTGAAAGCGCCTTCTTCATTCCGATAGCAGACGGAAACACCTTGAACTTGCGCAGCATCTCTATCAGATAGGTGGGCGTGCCGCTGCCAAACCAGTAATTGTCTATCCTCCTTCTTTCTAAGGCATTCAGTAGGCTGAACGGATTGTAGATATCAGGGGACGGCCAAGTGAAATGATAACCGTCATATCTCTCTTTCAGTTTCAGCACCGTTTCCTCTTTGCTCATTTCCTGCGAAATGGCAAGCCGTTCTATGTATCCCGACATCCGTTCCAGCATTTCCTCCTCCGTAATGCCACAAATGGTAGCGTAAGGCTCGTCCATACTGACATTCGAGATATTGTTCAGCTCGCTGAAGATGCTGAGTTGCGAGAACTTGGTGATGCCGGTCAGAAACACGAATCGCAGATAGGGATCACACGCCTTCAGCGGACTGTAAAAGTTGCGCATCACATTGCGCAGTACAGGGAGATTCTCCTCCTCGTGCATCACATCCAGCAAGGGCGCGTCATACTCGTCGATGAGGACTACCACCTGGCGGTCGGTCTGTTCGCAGGCACGCATGATGAGTGTCTTCATCCTGTCGTTAAGAGTAACCGCTCTTTCCGGATTCCCGTATATTTTTTCATGCTCAAAGAGTTGCACATCCAGCATACTTTCCAATGTTTCCTTGTCCACATGCTTGGACAAACTCATATCAAAATGCAGTACCGGATATTCTGTCCACTCGGTTTCCAGCTTTTCGATGGCAAGCCCTTCAAAAAGGTCTTTCTTCCCGGCAAAATAACTGTGCAACGTAGAAGTAAGCAACGATTTACCGAATCGCCGGGGACGGCTCAGGAAACAATATTTGGAGGCACCGTTCGCCATCCGGTAAATATACTCCGTCTTGTCTATATAAAGGTAATCCTTGTTGATGATTTCCTCAAAAGTCTGTATCCCTATCGGGCATCTCTTCAACTGCTGCTTTTCCATGATGCACTACTTTTACCGTTTATGCAAAGGAACAAAATTCAAACGGGAATTCCTAATAGAATAATCTATTTTAGTTTTTATTTCAAGTGTACTTTAAAGACTAATCCACCGGAGAAGTATTTGCAGCGGTTCAGTCCTACTACAGCGTTGATGTAGTCTTTCCAAAAGCTGTACTCCATGCCGAGATTCACCTGATATTTCGCCCCATCGGGATTGAAAGTCAAGTCTTCCCTCACATCCGTATAGCCGGGAACTACCTCCGCCATTACATTGACACCAGTGACCGCTTTGGTTACCCATGATTCATTTTCTTTCAGATGAAAACGGAAATTGGCACCCATTGCTGGATTGTTCAACTTATTATCGAAACGGTTGCTATATATCCAGGACACATGTGCACCTAATACACCTACATTCTCAAAATCGACATGTTTGGTTATAGCTAGATAATAACGATTCAAGAAACCATTACCGTAATTCAATTCCGAGGGTTTGGACAAAGAGCCACCATTCCAAGAATCACCGATTGCATCATTGGCACCCAATACAATCTGGGGAGTCCACGGTTTCCACCACCCTTCTTTCCACACACGCAAGCGAAAATGAAAAGAGCGGTCTTGGTTTGTGAACTTACCATATTTGGACGGTACCCAATAACCTGAGATATTACCGTAATCCGTGGGAACAGACTTGTGCCCCATACACAGATAGCCAGCCTCTAACCAAGGAAAGATAGTAATATTTATATAGTAGTTCCATGTATCATACCACCAACGAGGAACCGTAGCATGATGGCTCAACCAGTTGCCACCTGCTATAAAAGTCTTGTCGCGCTGCATGTCAGCGGTAGGCATGTTCATCAAGCCGGTAGTACCGTAGTTAATTTGAGCTTTGAGTGTACCACCCAACACTCCCAATAACAAAAAAAAGAAAAATATCTTTTTTCTCATTTCAAATACTGGTTGTCATTGTCCTTAAACCAATCAGCTATAGCCTCCTCAAAAGTATAATGGAAATGATATCCCGAATCAGCCAGTTTCTTGCCACAAATATTAGTAGAGACCATCAATTTTCTAACACGTGCCGGACAAATTCCCATGGGGGCACCCAAGCAACCGATTACCGCTGCTGCCGGCATCAAAATCCACGCAGGAATCAAAGGAGCAGTACGGTTCAATCCCGTTACCTTATTCATTGTTGCAACAATCTGCTCGATTGTATAAGCCGGTTCAAAAGTACAATTGTATAGTTCCACACCTTGCTCGTGGTGTTCCAACCGATACAACATAAAACAAACCAATTCTTTCACATAGATACATGCCTTTACCGTATCCTTTCTACCCGGATACATGAACTTACGTCCACGCAATCCCCAATAAAGACGGGTAAAATTACCATTCTCTCCTTTGCCAAACACGACCCCGGGACGGACTATGGTCAATTGTCTTTCCGAAGAATTCTTCGCCTGCCAAATGGTGTGTATCTTTTCTGCCACCAACTTTGATATACCGTAAGGAGTATTCGGAGTAGGAACTGTTATTTCCTCTTTCAGGTTCTCAGCCGCTCCATACGGAGCAATGGAACTTGTAAAGACTATTCTTCTAATACCATACTTTTCTGCAAAAGCTGTCACATTTTCAGCACCCAGGATATTGGTTTCAAAATATTCATGGTCAGAATGACCGGGAGTACGGTGCACAGCCGCAAAATTAAAGATTACATCATCTTCCGTAACGGTTACTTCCTCCAAATGGATTGGTTTTCTTACATCACAATAAATGTATGTAACCTTTCCTTCCTGAGAATTTTCCACAATATCCAAATTGTAGATATGGCAGTGAGGAAACCTCTCTTTTAGAAGATTCGTCAAATGGGTTCCTATAAAACCGGAGCCGCCTGTTATAAAATAATTCATCGAGAAAATAGTTTAATTATAATTCTTTACCAATGATACCGCACTCATAAATTTCACTGTATTTCTGAGCCATCAAATCTATGTTGTAATTTTCTTCCACATCCTTTGAGGCACGTTCGGAAAAGGAAACACCATTCATCTTTCCATTTATTATAGAACGTATCGAATCGGCATATTCGGCTGCCGAATGACAAATCAATCCGTTCACACCATTGTTAATTACATCACGATTTCCCGTAACATCACTTACCAAACAAATTTTCTTTAAATACATTGCTTCCAGCAACGAAATCGGAAGTCCTTCCCATAACGAAGGCAATATGAAGAAATCCATCTCTTTTAGAATTCCCAATGCCTCTTCCCTTTTTATCCATCCAGTAACATGAATATTAGGAGAAGTCAATTCTGATTTAAGTTCTCCCTCACCTATCCATGTAAACTGAGCTTCAGGAAGCAGCTTCGCAATTTCATTAAACAAAGTAGGATTCTTCTGATAAAGAATTCGCCCACTGGTAGCTATTCGTATCGGTTGTTTAAAAAGCTTACTTATCGAACATACAAACGGTTTCAAATTTTCCGTATGAATACCATTATTCACATAAGTAGAATTGGGAGATAATCTAAGTGCCTCTTTATATTCTCCTTCACTGCAAGCTATCGTCATACAAGGTCTTTTTGCCGATACATACTCTATCAACCAAAACAAAAACCGCTTGAATCTTGCTCCATCCTTCATTAGAAAAGAATATCCATGTGGAGTATAAAAAGAAGGAATATTCTTACATGGTAACGCCCATCTGCCTACAAAACCAGATGCTGACGAATGAAAATGAACAATATCCGGCTTTATTTTCTTATACCATTCACGCACATCACGATAGGCTTTCAAATTAATTACTGTACCAATGGCGCCTTTGAAAGAGTCTATTCGAATGAGATGCACCTGCTT
This sequence comes from uncultured Bacteroides sp., assembly GCA_959606905.1. Next base: position 4,438 of record CAUHML010000177.1, read on the forward strand.
ATCAAACAGTTGTTCAACATTCTTAGGAGTCAATGGACGAACACCATAAAGAATATAGACTTCATATTCTTTCACTTGGCGTTTGGTTATATCTACAAGAAAACTGAGAACCCCCGTTGCAAAGGGTTCTGCCACATGCATTATTTTTTTCATAGAAGAAATGTATGAATTCGAATTACATATTTACAATATATAATTGTATAAAAACAAGTAGGCTAAACAAACTATAATTTACTTTTCCACTGAAATCATTTTCTTGATTTTCCATAACCAGCAAACAAATCGACTACCCACATTCCTCCTAAGGACAACAAACATGCTATACGTGTTTTCCTTCTAGCTTTCCTATCCAGCAATACATACATTCGCTTCTGTCGGATAATGTCCAACAGATTACGACGCATCTCATTTTCTTTCTGAGGAATTTCCAATAGTATATGGAAAGCAAAACTTACAATACGACAGCTTAAAGCATGCTGTACCCCTTTCGGCATTTTTTTCTTATCGGTTTCAAGCTGACGGATGATTTTGATACAGCTTTCATATTTTAATGGTTTAAATGGTGCACCTTCTATGCTTGTATTTCGTATCCGATAAAAATAACTGCGATAATTACCAAACGCTATATAATCACATTTCATCATTAAGCGGTAAGTAGTAGGTAGATCTTCATACAGCCAACCTTTAGGATAACGAATTCCATCAGAAAAAAGAGAACGGTGATACATTTTAGCCCATGCACTTGTATCAAATATCTGTTGATAGAACATACCTGTCAATGCATCATTTGTATGCACAATTTTTACAAATAGAGGGTTGTTAGTACAAATTTCAGCAGACGAATCATCTACAAACGTTTGATAGCTACTCACCGACAATTTCACTCCAGATTCTTTTATAATTTTATAAAGATATTCCACATAATCATCCGACACATAATCATCACTATCTATAAAAGTCACATATTCACCAGTCATAACATCTAACGCTGCGTTGCGAGCATCACTCAATCCACCATTTTTCTTATGAATTATCCGAATACGACTGTCCTTAGCGGCATACTCGTCACAAATTCGCCCACAATTGTCAGGACTTCCGTCATCCACTAAAAGAATTTCAAGATTACGATAAGTCTGATTTAAAATACTTTCAATGCACTTAGGCAAGTATTCTTCCACATTATAACATGGAACTATCACTGAAATTAAAGGTTGCAACATACAAGAACTAAAGTATAAATGCTGAATTATATAGGGGAAAAATAATTTCAGAAAATAAAATATTAGATTTTCACTATTTCTTTAGCTTTTTCAGCCACAGCTTAATTTGAGCAGGAAGCATATTTTTAACTCTTTGCATCAAAGACAAATGCAAAGGAAACCGAGTCGCAAAATATTCCTTCACATCCATGCTGTCAATACCATCATAGATATGATTCCGAATTTCATCTTTTCTTTCCGTAGGATGTTTTAAATTATGGTTTCCTGCAACAGCATATTCCAACTTACTATCTTTATATTCGAAATCGCCTTCCACCCTCTTCCAAAAATTCATTCCTACAACACTATTGAGAAGCATTAACGAAACACCCTTTATGCTATAAAAATCCGAATGATATTTTTCTATTCCCCAATAATCGGCTATCGTAATATCACCTGCCCTTTCGGTGTGCGCATAATGGCAGTTATAACAACACTCCCTATAAGTGTGTCCCTTTAAAAAATAAGTATAATAAGGGTCAGCTGTAGCAC
>CAUHML010000178.1 GCA_959606905.1 uncultured Bacteroides sp.
CGATGTTCAGGATGGTCAGCAGACCAATCACGGTAACAAACACGTTATCCAGACGACCACGGTATTTCGCCAGAGACGGCGCTTTACGGATGGCATACATCGGCAACAGGCACAGCAGGGATGCGATAATCGGTGCGCCCATGGCTTCAATCAGGTCAAGGATGTTCGGGTTGGCGTAGGCAACAACCCAGGTGGAGCCCATGATGAAGATCATGCTGATAGTGTTCAGTTTACCCAGCGACACTTTAGTTTTGTCGCCTTTATAACCAAACTTCAGGACCAGGCCATTCAGACCTTCCAGCGTTCCCAGATAGTGACCGAAGAAAGATTTGAAGATAGCCACGAGTGCGATGATGGAAGCCGCATATTCCAGTGTAATCGCGAACGTTGTTTTGGTACCGGTCATGGACGCAAAGTGGTTAGCCAGATAAGAAAGCACTGGAATATTCTGCGCTTTGGCTTCCGCCATGTTGGCCGGAGACAGAGTAAACAGGCAGCTAAAGGCAAAGAACATCACCACTGCAACCATCAGCATGCTGGCACGAGAAATGATTTGGGAACATTTACGTTCGGTGAAGTCGCGACCGAAGTCTTTCTCATACTCTTCACGCTTAGAAACCACGAAGGAAGAGACGATTGGCGAGAAGTTAAAGGAGAAAACCATGATGGAAATCCCCAGCCAGACAGTGATCAGGATACCGTCATGACCGGTTAACGACAGCGAACCGAGGTCAACCTGGTCGATAACTGCAGAGTTCCAGTAAGGGATCAGCGACAAAGAAATCAGCACCAGGCTGGCGATAAACGGCCATACCAGGTAGCTCATCACTTTAACCATCAGATCCTTACCAAACCAGATGACGAAAGCCATCAGCAGCAACAGGAACAGCGCCACAAAGCCGCGATTCAGCGGTGCAAAGCCGAGCTGGTTTTCCCAGAACGTCATAAAGGTATTGGTAATAGTAACGCCATAAATCCACAGCAGTGGGCAAATCGCGAAGAAGTACAGGAACGTGATAACCACGCCGCCAGTTTTACCAAAATGCTCTTCCACCGTTTCCGTAATGTTGCCGGAAGGGTTAGAGCCAGAAAGACACAGACGCGCCAGCGCCCGGTGGCAATAAAACGCGATGGGGTATGCCAATACCAACATCAGAAGAATCGGGATCAGTCCGCCAAAACCTGCGCGGATAGGGAAGAACAGCACCCCGGCGCCGATTGCCGTACCAAACAAGCCTAACGTCCATGTGGTATCTGATTTACGCCAGGACGATTGTTTTGTCTGGCTGGATACAATGCTATCTGAAGTACTCATATCCTATCCTCAACGAATTAATTAAGCGTCAACGAAACCGGTGATTTGAGAGACGCGAGAAAGATCGATATTGCCGCCGGAAATAATACTGACGGTTTTTCTGTTTTGAATATATTGGTCTAATTTACCGCTTAATAATGCAGCACATGCCAGAGCGCCTGCGCCTTCGGTGACGACTTTATTGCGCTGAATTAAGGCAATCATACTGTTTCTGATTTCGTCTTCGCTGACCAGCACGATGTCATCGACTAATTCACGAACGATTTCGTAAGTTAAATTACCCGGGCGGGAGACATCACAACCATCCGCCAGGGTGCCGGTAGTTCGGTGCGTGGTTATTTCTCCGGAGTGGAAAGAAGCCGCCATGCCGTGAACGTTTTCAGACTGTACGCCAATAACACGAATGGTCGGGTTAATAGATTTAATTGCCACCGCAATACCAGCAATTAAACCGCCACCACCAATTGGCACAATCACGTTATCGACATCATAGAGATCTTCCATAATTTCCAGACCAATCGTTCCCTGGCCAGCAATCACTTTCGGATCATCGTAAGGTGGGATAAAAATACGGCCTTCCATTTCGACAATTTCGCTCACTTTAGCGATAGTGTCGTTGAAGTTATCACCATGCAGAACGACTTCTGCGGAGTAGTCGCACGTTGCCGCTACTTTGGATTTTGGCGCACCTTTTGGCATCACCACTTTACCGTCGATACCCAGCATCGCGCAGGAGAGGGAAACCCCTTGCGCATGGTTGCCCGCAGAACAGGCCACCACGCCTTTGCGTTTTTCCGCATCGGTCAGTGAACTTAATTTATTAAATGCGCCACGAATTTTAAATGAACCCGTACGCTGCATATTTTCAAACTTCAGGAATATTTCACCTTTGCAACGTTCACTAAAATAGTTGGAGCGAGGCATGCCTGTTTTATAAATTCGCCCAGCCAGTCGTTGTTTCGCTTCAATAATGTCATCAATAGCAACCGGCAGATCGTATGTAATATGCATTATAAAACCTCTTCGCCTGAATTAAATATGTAGGTAACCGTAACCGACACCTGCAAGACAGACAGGTGGATTATTTATGTTTAAATAAAAACAAATAACTAACCAACTTCTATTAATTGCCTTCGTCTACACCCATTATAAGATGAATACTCTTTGGCTAATTCCACCAAAACCGATGCTGCTTTTTTAATACGATAATTTTTCGACCATACCGCGGCATATTGTGCCACAGGTAATGTTTCTTCAACCGGAATAGTAATAAATTGATTAGAACCAAAAGGTGACGTCATATCACAAGGAATTACAGTTAAGAAATCAGCATTGAGAACAAGATTATAAATTGTCACGACTGAGTCGGTTTTAACGATGTTTTCAATACTGATGCCATTTCTTTGTAACGTAGTAAGCAGTTCGCTGTAGTACCCCATATTAGTTTGTGGCAACACCCACTGTTCGTTCTTCAACGACTCCAGCGTGGTGGTGCCGGTGCATGTTCGGGACTTACTGGCTACCAGCACAAACTCGGACTCGAACAGCGGCTCAACATGTAAATCCTGAAGCTTCATTTCTGCACTTAACGTACCAATCGCAAAATCCAGTCGACCGTCGCGGATTGCCGGTAAGAACGAAGACAGTTGCGCTTCATACATAGAAACCTGCGCTTTCGGGAACACCTCTTTGAACTTGTTGATCATCCCTGACATAAAAGTAAAACCAATCAATGAAGGAAAACCAAATGAGACTTCCACCACCGCCTCAGAAGACATACCGCTTATCTCATTAACCATATTTTTCATTTCACGGGTAATGGATTCGGAACGGGAGAGTAACAATTGACCGGCAGGTGTTAATGTTACACCGGTATTTTTCCGCACCACTAATTCCACACCAAAATAATCTTCAATATCGTTAATGATTTTACTGACGGCCGGTTGAGTTAACCCTAATTCTTTTGCAGCCGAGCCGATAGAACCACTTCTAATGACTTCCTGAAAGACTACCAGGTGCTGCGTTTTCGGAAGAAGAATAGTGCTCATAACGACCTACGTTAATTACCTCATTGACGGCATGAAGTGTATCAAAATGAAATGAACAGGATATGTGCGACCACTCACAAATTAACTTTCAATACTTTCCAGAGTATCGTTATTACAATTAAATACCTTTAAATATCAACAAGTTAAAGTATAAAAATCAGCATAAACCCTGATTTTTGTCAAAAAAAATGACGGGGATAACCATATTTTATGGCGATAACATCATTCGTTATGTGGTTAATACAAAAAAGGGGCTGAGACCATATTTCAAGCAATTACCGGATAATTACCAGGCAAAATTTGAGTTAAATTTAATGAGCAAGTTCTCAAATTTTATTATAAATAAACCATTTTCAGTGATAAATAATGCGGCATGTCACATTTTTTCACGCTATTTGTTGGAGAACAAACATTTATTTTATCAATATTTTAAAATTTCGAATACATGTATTGATCATCTCGAACAATTGATTAACGTCAACTTTTTCTCTTCTGACAGGACGTCATTTTGTGAATGCAATCGTTTTCCATAAATTCTTCTCCCCTCATAGGCGACGAATAGCATTTTGTGTTGAGGATCACAAAACGAATAATTGCTGATCGCCGCGATAAGGTCAGACAAAGACAACAAGGGAAATTTTCACAGAGCTTTTGATCGGCGTAGGCCACAGAATGTTGCTTCGTTTACTGTAACGCCGGGTAAATGAGCGTTTTTTGATAGTGCGAAAGAACCCTGCGAGGAAAATAAGCATCTATTATTGTTTGTCATGATGACAAGGCAGGCATCAATGAAAGGCTTCCCAATTGCGCATATTTTTCACCCTTCAATCCCGCCAATGCACGCAGTGGTTAACAATCACAATAGAAATATTGATTATTGGACGGTAAAAAGAAAGTTTGCAGAAATTGTCTCCACCAATGACGTTAATAAAATTTACAGTATAAGTAATGAACTGCGGAGAGTATTATCTGCAATAACTGCATTGAATTTCTATCATGGCGATGTTCCTTCTGTCATGATCCGAATCCAACCGGAAAATATGAGTCCATTCATTATAGATATTTCTACAGGAGAACATGATGATTATATCATACAAACATTAGATGTAGGTACTTTTGCACCTTTTGGTGAACAATGTACTTGCTCAGCCGTCAATAAAAAAGAGCTGGAATGTATTAAGGAGACGATTTCTAAGTATTGTGCAAAATTCACCCGAAAAGAAGCCATCTTAACCCCCCTTGTGCACTTTAATAAAACCAGCATTACTTCAGATTGTTGGCAAATTCTCTTTTTTTCACCCGATCATTTTAATAATGATTTTTATTGATTATTTATAAAGGATAAAATAATGTTCCCTGTTTCATCAATTGGTAATGATATTAGTAGTGATTTAGTCCGTCGAAAAATGAATGACCTTCCTGAAAGCCCAACAGGAAATAACCTCGAAGCACTAGCACCAGGTATAGAAAAACTAAAACAGACCTCTATTGAAATGGTCACTTTACTTAACACGTTACAACCTGGTGGAAAATGCATTATCACTGGTGATTTTCAAAAAGAATTAGCGTACTTACAAAATGTAATTCTTTATAATGTCTCGTCTCTTCGTCTGGATTTTTTAGGTTATAACGCCCAAATTATTCAACGATCGGACAATACTTGTGAACTTACCATTAATGAACCGTTAAAAAACCAGGAAATATCCACAGGTAATATCAATATTAATTGCCCATTAAAAGATATTTACAATGAAATCAGGAGGTTAAACGTAATTTTTAGTTGTGGGACTGGAGATATCGTTGATCTATCCTCTCTGGACTTACGTAATGTCGATTTAGATTATTATGATTTCACAGATAAACATATGGCTAATACTATTTTAAATCCTTTTAAATTGAATTCAACAAATTTTACTAATGCCAACATGTTTCAGGTTAATTTTGTTAGTTCAACACAAAACGCCACAATCTCCTGGGATTATTTACTAAAAATAACACCTGTTTTAATAAGCATTAGCGATATGTATTCTGAAGAAAAAATCAAGTTTGTCGAAAGTTGTTTAAATGAGCCTGGAGACATTACCGAAGAACAATTAAAAATTATGAGATTTGCAATTATAAAATCTATACCAAGAGCAACTCTTACAGATAAATTAGAAAATGAATTAACAAAAGAAATATATAAAAGCTCATCGAAAATCATCAATTGCTTGAACAGAATTAAATTACCAGAGATGAAAGAATTCTCATCAGAAAAAATATATGATTACATCGATATAATCATTGAAGATTATGAAAATATCAAAGAAAATGCTTATCTGGTCGTCCCCCAAATTAATTATACTATGGATTTAAACATAGAAGACTCTAGCTCAGAAGAGTTACTTTCAGATAATGGTATCGAGAAAGACGATAATTCTTCTGACAATTACTTTGAGGTCGAAAAAATATAACACACATGAAGCATATAACTCAGAGGAACTATATTTTACCAGAGAGGACTATACGTATGATTACGACCTTTTAAATGCAATATAGACTTAATAACTTCTTACAAAGTCTATTATTAATACCGTAGATATTTATTCATCTTACCCTGTGCACCAAAAGCAAAAACTCACTGACGCGGGTTTGAAACTGATGGCAACCGCAAAAATGCCTGATGCGCTACGCTTATCAGGCCTACGCCATCTCTGCAATATATTGAATTTGCGTGCTTTTGTAGGCAGGATAAGGCGTTCACGCCGCATCCGGCATGAATAAAGCGCACTCAACAATCTGAAACCCGCCGGAACGGTTTATTACGTACATCAGGT
>CAUHML010000179.1 GCA_959606905.1 uncultured Bacteroides sp.
TGACAATTCGGACAAGAAGCAGTCCACCAAGGACAACCTGCACTCGACACTGGCGGTCCTGCATGATTTTTGCTCCGGGCTGGACTTCAAGGATCTTACCTATACATTCTTTCGTAATTTTGAACAATACTTAAGAGAAAAGGGCAATGCGGTCAATACCATATACTTATATTTTATTTAAATTTCATTTCTATTTCACAATACTTTCTTTTAACAGAATGGAGGGTTGTATGCCAAAATACGCCTTAAAACTATGGGAGAAATGTGAGAAACTTTCAAATCCTAAATCCAATAGAAATTCTGACGGCTTGATTTTCTTTTCTTTAATGAGTACATAAGCTTCTTCCAGTCGCTTTGTCAACAACCATTTTCCGAGTGTCGTACCAAACACTTTTAAGAAGTCTCTGCGGAATGTAGATAAGCTACGTCCAGAAGCCTGCGCCAGTTGTTCCAATGGCAGGTTATCCTGATAGTGACACTCCATGAAATCTTTCAAATTAATTCTCTGCAAGCTGTTCATACGAGAAAACCAATTATGTAATCCCGGACGGAGATAGGTCAGGACATTTATGCACTCCTGTATCTTGAGATAAGTCAATGGTTGGTTAGCCCGGAAATTATTATCAACACCAGCTTCAATGCCTGATATCAGACCCTGAAGGAGTACATGATTGGTTACTGTCATTACATTTATATCTTCATTTTCCACTTCATTTTCTGCATCTGTCATAGCCGGAGACGTAGCACGTAACAGATATTCTGTTACAGCCTCTTCCGATATGCGGATATGTACTACTTGCATGAAACTCTCCGTGTGAAATGAAATATGTTCGTTACGGGCCAATATCCAGCCGCATCCTTTGCTCAGCGGGTGATTAATCCCTGACACACATATTGTTCCTTCTCCCGAATAGACATATAAGAATAAAAAATCATCAAATTGGAATTTCATAAGCCGCCCGTTGGTGAAATTCATCTTATACATAATAGGATAGTCTGGAATCATTTTATTTTTCATTTGTGAATCTCCTTTATTGTTTGGTTACCTTTAAAGCGATATGCGAGGTTGCAATATGATTGCAAAACCATGTACCGATGCAACAAGCAACGATGATAATTCCGGTTGTATAGAGCATATTTCCCAATCCGGTCAAGGGAGAAAGCACTCCACCGAACAGGAACATCAAAAATCCAAGCAATGCAGAGGCGTTTCCGGAGTTCTTTCTCTCCAAATCAAGGGCAAGTGTTGTAGAACTGGGCAATATTACTCCCAGGAAGAGCATAAAAACAAACAGCGATACTTCCACCGGCCACACGGAAGTGGAGAAAAATAAAGCTGCGGCTACAAACAAACTCATTATCCCGAATCCTATAGAACCTACACGCAATGCATCGGTTGCGTCATGGAATAATGAAACCGTCAGACTGCCCAGCATTATGGCTATCGCATTGGCACCGAAACACAGGCTGTACGCCAGCGGGGACATGTTAAAATGCTCCTGAAAGATAAAGGGAGAAGCAGCAATATATGTAAACATTACCCCCATAGCGAACGCCTGTACCAATACATAGCGCATAAACTGAGCATTTTGAAACACAGGTATATAATTCCGAAATGTGGCAAACACACCGCAATGTTGTTGCTCGTTATTCAAGGACTCTTTAAAAAAGGCCAATGCCATAATCAATAATATGCCTATCAATACCAATATCCAGAAGATACCTTTCCAGTCAGTCACTTCCAATAAAACACCCCCCAATACGGGGGCACAAACCGGGGCAATGCCTTGCACGGAGCTAAGCATAGAAAAAAAGCGAGTAAGCTCTCTCCCTTCGTAGAGATCCGTGGCGATGGATTTGGAAATAACTACTCCACCGGCTCCGGACAATCCTTGTAGTAATCGGAAGAAGATAAATACATATATATCCGAAGCGTATAAACAACCTATTGTAGATATACAAAACAGGACAAGGGAGGCCATTAATGTTTTTTTACGTCCATACTTGTCACTCAACGGCCCGATAACCAACTGCCCGACGGCCAGTCCAACCATACTAAAAGTCAGGCTAAGCTGTATGAGCGATGCCGTAGTATCAAAATATCCGGCCAGCACCGGAAGGGCTGGCAGGTAAAAGTCGGTCACAAACGGACCAAAAGCTGAAACAATCCCGATAACAACCAGGATATACAGTTTTGAGTTTAAAGTTTCTTTCATCATAATTTATTTATACTTTTATTTTCTGCTGCAAAGTTCATAACATTCTGTCACATCCTTTTGTCCATTTCCATGTCTGGATTGTCCGGATAGTAACCAAATGTTGATTAGAGAAATCTATTTTAGTCTGACTTTCTCCTGTAAACGGCTTTGAAGCTGAGAGACAAATTTGTTATTGTCCATTTCGTGATATTTGCAAGCAGATAAACAATAATCCGTAAAATCCTTTTATATTTGTATGAACTTACTTGTATTATATTCGATGCCAATTAATAAAGATATGACAAACAAGTTTGGAATATGTCCTTCCACCGGACATTTATCCGTATTATTTCCGGAAAAGGAAGCGGAACGTACTCCCTCAAATAAGATTTTTCTCGCTATAGTCTTACAAGGTGGAGCCATGATTGAAATTGACGGGAAGAACCATTTAATATATACCGGGACATTGATATATCTGTATCCAAACCATCTGGTCAGACAAATATCTCATACAGAAGATTTGCTACTTGAATATCTTTGGTTCGAGTTTGAATTCCTCTCGGATTTTCCTTTATTACTAAAGGCAGATATTTCAGAATATGTAGGAAAAAATCCTTGCTTACAGTTAAAAGATAAAGAGAGGCAACTGGTGAAGAAATACTATGACCTGATAGCTGAACGTTATCAGGAAAGCAATGAGTACATTGCCATTACCAAAGGATTGCTGTTTTCCTTTATTCTTGAAATCAGCAGGTTATATTCCGGTAAAAATGTGTCGGTATCAAATACACGACAAGACGAATTGACAGATCATTTCTTCTTTCTACTCCATCAGCATTACAAGAAAGAACGGTCTGTTTCATTTTACGCCGATAAATTATATATATCGGATAAGTATCTGATGCGTGTACTGAAGAAATCCACTGGACAGACTTTTCATTTTTGGGTAATTGAGTTTATTATGCGTGAAGCCAAGCTGTTATTACGTTCAACGACCATCAGTATTACCGAAATATCGGAAAAATTGAATTACCCGAACCCTTCATTCTTCTCCCGCGTATTCCACCAGTATGTGGGAATGACCCCAAAAGAGTTCAGGAATCAGTGACCCTGAAATATTCTATGGTCATAGACTTCTAAAGGCAAATGGCTTTGACATTTACAGACAAGAGCTAATTGTCCGAAATGACGACTTTTGCTACCGTAAACAATTTAATATTTGATGATATATGGTAGCAAAATGTTTAAAAAAAATCTTGCTCCTTCTTTTTATAACAGGAGCGATACAGGCCAATGCCCAGAAAGGAAAGAAAAGTGAATTGCAACAATGGAAAGATTTCATTGAGAATGCACGTTTAATAGCCAGACAGGAACGACACTTGATGGATTCGATTGTCCATATAAAGGCCGAAAATGCTTTGCAAAGGAAAGAGTTTGTACTGGAAAGTGACGAACTGACACTAAAGCATGGTGAACATGGATATGTAAATTCTACCACCAACTTCATTGCCTTGCATGACGGGAGAGCGACCGTGCAAATCTCACCGTTCCAATCAGGCGGCGGTCCCAACGGCGTGGGTGGTATCACAGTGGAAGGCACTCCGACCGGATTGAAAATGGAAACAGACAAGAAAGGCATCACCCGCCTTTCCATGAATGTCACCGGAAATGGTATATCGGCACAAGTTACAGTGACACTCAGTCCTTCGGACAACCGTGCCACAGCAACGATTATCCCCAATTTCAATTCTCTCAATGTTACATTGGACGGGCAACTGGTTCCGTTCAAGGAAAGTTCCGTATTTAAAGGAACAACTTTCTGATCATTAAACAAACTAACCAAGAAAAGTATGACAGCTAAATTGTACATAGGGGTATTCATGCTCCTGGCAGGAACCCTATACTCCTGCCAAAAAGATGAAGAAGTGAATAAACTGGATGCCGACTACCGCGTAATGACTGATTATGATCCGGAAACGGATTTCAGTCAGTTCCGGTCATATTATCTGGCAGACAGTATTCTGTTTATCGGACAAGATAAAATATTACAATATCTTGACAAATCTTGAACACCTGTCACCATAACATGCAGGAACGGGGTTACAGTCGTGCAGCAAGCAAGGAGAAGGCCGACTTGGGATTACACCAGTACCTACCATTTTGTGGGATACACCGCTTCACCTTATTGGTGGCGGGGATTTTCCGGTTATTGGAGTCCTTTTTATTGGGAGAACAGAGTTTGGAGGTCGCAACCGGCTCGTTGGAGGAAAATTCCAAAAACGTACACCAATACACAATGAAATACAAAGGGCGGCTTGAAAAACCCGAAGAGTTTGGAAACATGGTTATCCGGTCGTTACCCAACGGAGAAGTTCTCCGGTTAAAAGATGTGGCAACCATTAAGCTGGGTGCACAAAACTATGTTATCAACGGACAGATAGACGGGCATCCGGCAGCCACTTGCATGATATTTCAAACGGCAGGTTCCAATGCCAATGAAGTAGTGGGTGAAATAAACGATTATCTCGAAATTATAGAGAAGGAACTTCCAAAAGATGTCAAAATTGCCCATCTGATGAGTACAAAGGATTTGGGGATGCAAGTATCCTTTAGGCTCACTACGTATCTATAATTTTGTACATGTGGATGTATAACTCGTACAAAAGCGTGCTTTGTACCACAGAAAAACACTGCTCCACTACACTTCCTACATCTTGCAGGTGCTCCGTTTTATGGAAGCTGTTGGGGCTACTGATTTTTATACTGCTTCCAGTTCAACCGTTCCATTTGATCAATAAAAAAACGACTTTTAATTATCATTTATTTGTGTGGCAAAATCGAATCTATACTTCCTCTTGCTTCCAAAGAGGACTTCATTTCATTGATTAACAACTCGGAAAATAAATAAGCTATAAATAATAATTTTGACTTCTTTGTGTCTTGCTTGTTATTAGTTCCCAATATATACCCAACATTTGGGATTAGTTGGATCTCAGAACTACTCCTGTAACCGTCATACTGTTGTGAATACACAACTCAATCCGTCTGCTTTCAATTTTTTGCATACATTACTGTATTTTTGTATTCTGAAGCAAAGCGATGTTTTGATTGGAATTCACGGTTTTAATACTCTTGACCGAATAAAATCCGTTTTTCAGATAACGCGTACTTATGAGCTCTATATATTAATCCACTGGCACTTTTATCCATCCCGTAGGATAGATATCCGGGGTTTCGGAATGCTGAAACCAACGGCTAGGCACAATTACCGTTTTGTCTATACTAGGATTTAACCATGCTCCCCACCAGCTGAATGTACTGTTGCAGATGATGTGATGCTTGCAATGACTCATAAGCATCATATCCTGCCAACTGTCTTCACCTGTATTCCAATCAATATATACCGCATTTTGCAATGGAAGATTTTCTCTTACCCAAACAATGTCATCCGAAAAAATATAGTAGGACGGAGAGGTAACCCTTTTGCTCATTTCCGCTATTGCGTTTTGATAGTAAGGTAACTGGCATACACTTCCAGTAGTAGCCCAATGTTTGGGTTGCAAATAATCTCCACGACGAATGTGTAGAGAAACTGCGTTTTCATCCTTATCCAAAATGTCAAGCATATCAAGACTTCTACTGTTGGCTTTGCTTCTGTCAAAAGTGAAAGCTTCCCTGACCTCATCCTTTATATCTGCAAAGAAACGTTCCGACTGATAAAACCCTTTAAAATAAAGTAAAGGCCAAAAGTATTTCTTTTCAAAAGCCCTTAAACTATTGGGGGCTTGTTTCCGTTCATATATTTTTTTGAAGAAAAGAAATTCGATAATTTTTTTCAGAGGCCGGTTTATACAAAATTCTGTATGGGGCAGCTTGAATACACGATGCATTTCATATCCGTAGTGCACTTTATAATGCATCATGTCCGAAAGGT
>CAUHML010000180.1 GCA_959606905.1 uncultured Bacteroides sp.
AATTTCGTTTATCCACTCTTTCATATTCAGTTTACTCATGGTCTTTTATTCTTTATTTATTCTGTTATTGCAAAAGTAAGTCTTTTCTTTGATAATCTGCTGTTCCCTTTGCTCTTTCTCATTCAAAAAAACGGTATAAATCCCGTTACAATACTACAGGAATTTACACCGTTTTTCATCTTATAGACTTATGGCAATTTATGCAAAAGATGACGATAATATGTTTCAACATCTTTCCAATGGTAGAAAGGAGCAATATCCGTTTCTACAGGGATGGTAACTTCTTTCTCACAATGCATGAACTTCACCAGTATATCGTCAGAAGCTTTTTTTCTGAAGAAAACCAACTGAACGTTTGCCGCCATCGGAGTGACCTTGAAATTACACCATGCCTGATAAAATTTATCGGGATCCGTTTCGGCTTTCCACATATCGCCCAATTGGAGCAACGCTACCAAGGGAATGATATTTCCATCGTGCCCAAAGCGTAATGTCGCCGTATGGGTCCCGGACCTGATTGCCTCATCGGCCGAATCCAATATATTTTCAAGCAATGACCGGGCACTGGCCGTCATTATTCCACCATTGGCAGGTGCAGGTCCGTCACATACATAATTATGATAATTGCAAACTTGCCAAAGATCAAATAATTCATCTTCCTGAAATACATCATAAAGACTCACCTCTATCTCTACATTCTGCAAATCTGAAGCAATCCAATAAAGTCCCCACATCAATTCATCAGGATTCACATTCTTACGGATATAGTCAGGACTATTAAATAAAGAAGTGACCAAACGATCGGGACGAGTATGGCTTTCTTTAAACTTTCTATATTCCTCATACCAAGGTCCCTGATGAGAAACAAATTTCACAGCTTCCGGCGTATGATAATTCATATATTTCATATACTTGGCACAAGCTTCGCGCCGGATCTGCAATGCCGGATTGAGTTCTTTCAACCGTTCACAAAAGGCATCCATACTCAATACACATCGCAACACCACGGTAGAGCGTGCAGACAGAGCAGGAGATCCCTTGAATACCTCGGGATAGTTCTGAAACATTCTTTCGGCTATCCCCCGGTGTTGCCTCACACCCAAAGGGGTCAAATCTCCCCCATGTCCCTCGGCATCTTCCCACACCAACGCCATTCTTTTGCGAACATCTTCTCCCAAAGCGGTCAAAACTCCAGCTTGATGTGCCTTCTCGAAAATATCAACCACTGTTTTATAATCCTGTTCCGATTGAATCCACCTTGAACCGTGTCGTGCATAATGACTGATATAAAACGGTTTATACCCTTTAGGCGGAGGAGTCGCGATAGCTTCCTTTACGGGATAAGCATAGTACACTCCTCCCGTCCGGGCTATATCTTCCAATATAGCCTCACGGGTGGACTGAGCAAAACCATTCAGATGAATTCCACACAAACAGACAGACAGGACAATATATTTAAAAAGCGCCATCGTTTTCATGCTTATTAATTATATCCCTCGTTCTGACCAAATTCATCCGGATTCAAGATAGAGTCCAGAAACATCTGAGGAATAGGACGCCATGCATGATGCGGTTGAATCAATGGAATGTCCGGATTATGAGCTTTCACATATTCTACTAATTTTCCGGTTCTTTTCAAATCAAACCAGCGCATGAATTCGCCGCAATACTCACGTGCTCTTTCTTCCAAAATAAAGTCGATCGTCATCTTGTCCACTCCTACCTCCATTTCAGCTTCCTTGCCCGGTACAGCCGCACGTTTGCGTATATCATTGATACGTGCTTTAGCTATCTCCTTATTTCCTCCGGACTTCATTATCTCACATTCGGCAACAATGAAATACATTTCGGGCAAACGCATGGTAATCACATCATTTGCACCTACCTGCGAATTGGTAGGCAAGCCTTTGTTTTCAAAATTCGCATCTTCGTACTTTAGCAATGTCGGGAAGTGAATGTTAAAGTTGGCACTCTTGCTGACACTTCCATCGGCTGCATAGGTATCATCAATATCGACGACAGCATATGGCAAGTTACGTTTGCCAGCAATCTTCTTCTTGGTGAAAAGTAGCGCTGTTTCTCCCGGCTGAATAACCTGACCAATCATAGATGACGGTTTTTCAAAATAGTCCAACTGATCCTTAGTCCAGGCATAAGCTTGGGGTGTATTCAGTTTATACTCTTCACGGAACCAAGCATTATAACGAGCATCTATATCCTCATTATACAATTCCAATAAATAACGGGTAGGCATCATCGCCATACTACCCGACTTGGCATTCTTATCATTTCCATATTCATAATCCTGTACCATACCTGCTCTTGCCGAATAACTGGCATGGAAATACATATGCATACGGTTCGGGTTTTTAGCCTGCATATTCAATGATGACTCAGTAGAGTGGGTCACAACGAACATAGCCTCTTTATTCGTTTTATTATTATCCGGATCAAAAACTTCGGCAGGTGTATTATACAAAGACACCTTCAATGCGCTCTGGTTATCAATCACATATTGAGCCGCATCCTCAGCGATTTTATAATATTTATCTTTGTCTGCCTGACTGTCACAATAGGAAACCCGTGTCAGTGCGATGCGCGCTAACAAGCCGTATGCTGCTTTTGAGGTCGCACGACCTACATCTTTAACAGGATAAGGATCAACGGGCAGATTATCCACCGCATTTTGCGCATCAGTCAGCATTAAATCATATAAATCTTCATAGCTGCTGCGATAACAATTCATTGAAAGACTTTCGGCAGAAGTTTCTTTGGTCCTAAGATCCACGTTACCGTAAATTTCAACCAAATGCCAATAAGCGTAAGCACGCATGAAACTTAATTCACCAAAACGGATATCTCTCAGTTTCTTGTCTTTGAATTCCACTTGGTCAATCCGTTCCAAACCGGCATTACAGTCGTTTATAATTTCATACAGACGATTCCACGTGTTCTTAATCTGACCAACCGAAGCCGTCAATTCTTCATATTTAGACATCTGACGACCATAACCGCAATTGGCAATATTGATCCAAAGATCGCCACCACCGTTCAGCAATAACACAAAATCTTCACGTCCATAAAACTGACCGCCCCAAAAAGCATAAGCCGAATTGACAAGGGCCTCAAAACCGGCCTGTTCTTTGTACACGTTATCCGGGGTACTTCCGGCAGGATTGTATTCCTCCAAATCACATGATTGCATGCCCAATAACAGAGCAGCACATGCTACAAACATATATTTTTTACCGTATTTCATAATAGTTATTTCTTTTTTATCTGTTAGAAATCAAGATTCAAACCAAATATAAACTGACGCTGCAACGGAGCTTTTGCTGACCCTCCGCGTTCTGCATCGTAATCCTGAATCAAATGATTCTTGGCAAAAGAGAAGAGATTATTGGCGGTGACATATGCACGAAGTTTGGACACGCCCAATTTTGAAGTCAACGATTTGGGGAATGTATACCCCAGTGATACAGTCTTGATCTTCCAATACGAACCATCAATGTAATTCAAAGTCTGATAACCCAGATAGTTATAGAAATTGGTCTGAGCCGGTCGCGGAAAATCATTGGACGGATTCTCCGGCGTCCAATAGTTCAAGTAAGCAGGGAAGTTACCTTTTCCCTGAGGATCATAAGAACCGGTCAGCTCATAATCAATCATCTGCCCCCAACGAGCGATAATATATACGTTCAAATCAAAGTTCTTATAACTAAAGTTGTTGTTGAATCCACCTGTCCATTTCGGTGACTGGCTACCCAGGTAAGTTTCATCCTTATCATCAATAATATAGTCACCATTCAAGTCTCTCAGTTTGATATCACCCGGTTTGAAGGGTTGTGTCTTCTTTGAATCTTTAAAATATTTAGCTGCTTCTTCAGCCTCATTTTCCTGCCAGATTCCCTCATTAATAAAATGATAGAATGATTTCAAAGGACGTCCAATCAACAAACTAGTCGTAATATGCGAATCTGATCCAATGATGTCTTTGCCATCAATCAGATCGGTAATCTCTTCATGATTGGCAGCAAAGGTAAGAGTGGAGTTCCATTTAAAGTTTTTGTTATCCACATTGACGGTATTTA
Source organism: uncultured Bacteroides sp. (assembly GCA_959606905.1). Next base: position 4,092 of record CAUHML010000180.1, read on the forward strand.
CCGATATTTCTATACCACGGTTCATGGTTGCACCGATATTTTGATACATCTTGAACGGAGTTGCGTTACTACCACCCATAGAAGTAGGCAAAGTACGGGGCAACAGGATATCAGTAGTCTTTGTCTGGTATAAATCGACAACAGCCGAAATACGGTTATTGAACAAACCGATATCAAAACCCAGATCCCAGGTATTGGACATCTCCCAGCCTACATTCTCATTACCTACATATTCATTGTATATATAATAGGTATAGCCATTATCCTGGAAAGCAGAGTTGGTTTTCGGAGTCAAGCCCGACTGAGTTCCGTAGGCCATGATACCCGAGTTACCTGTCTTACCCCAACTTAAGCGCAACTTCAAGTTGCTCAGAGCTTCCACATTCTTCATGAACGCTTCATCACTAATGCGCCATGCAGCAGCTACAGAAGGGAAACTTGCCCATTTATTACCTTTAGACAAACGTGAGTCACCATCCCAACGATTAGAAACCGTCAACATATAACGGCCTTTATAACTATAGTTGAAGCGCAAAGCATACGAGAAAGTCTGGTGCTGTATATAATCCGATCCAATGACATAAGAGCTTTTGTCATTGGCACCCAGATTATGCCATAAGTATGAATCAACCAACTGGCCCTCTCCTTGCGCATTCACTGATGTATATTTGGATTGTGTCCACGAAGTCAATGCAGTGGCACCAAAAGTATGATCTTTGACGGTTTTGTTATAACTGATAATATTATCCCAATTCACAAAACTCTTTTCGGAAGATTTGATTTTGGACAGTGACGTTGAATTCTGTCCCAAACGGTCAATAGAACTGGCCCCTTCAAAATCCTGCTTACGATAAAAAGCATAATTGGTTCCTAAATTAGAACGGAAAGTCAATCCTTCAACAGGAGTAAAATCCAAATACCCATTAGCTATCAAATTTGTTTTCAGCACATGATGTCTTGCAGCCACTTCAGATGCCTCATCCACCAACGGACTCACCTGTCCATTCTTTCCTAATGGATATTCTACCACTTTACCGTCTTCATCGTATGCTTTACCAAGAGGCGCATTAGTAGCAGCGCGCCATAGCACATTCTCGGCACGCTCATCTTGTGCATAATGAGTGACCTGTGTAGTAGCTCCTACTTTTACGGTCTTGCCTAACTTGTGCTCAATGTTCATACGCAAGTTGTACTTATCCATTTTATCATTTTTGAAAGAACCCTTTTCCTGATAATATCCGGCAGACAACATCGCGGTGGTCTTTTCCGTACCTCCTGACGCTGTAACCTGATGGCTTTGAACAAGCCCTGTATGAAGCACCTCATCTATCCAGTCAGTCCACTCACCGTTCTGAATGGCCTGCCATTCCTCCACAGTGAAAAGTTTCTGGTCATCGGCGGTAGAATTCCACTGACCGCCAGTACGAGCAGCTTCACGACGCACCTGCATATAGTCTTCCCCACTCAGCATATCAGGATATTGCGCCCACCCGTTTACACCAAAATAACCATTATAAGAAAACTTTGTTTTGCCTTGCGCACCTTTCTTGGTTGTTATAATGATTACCCCATTAGCACCTTGTGAACCATAAATTGCCGTAGAAGAAGCATCCTTCAACACCTCAATAGACTCAATATCAGCCGGAGCAATATCCGAGAAATCACCTCCCTGCATACCATCAATGATAAACAGCGGAGCATTGGCAACATTGTTACCAAACTCATCTTTCACATCGGACAGTGAACGCTGGCCGCGAATATTAATGGTTACACCCGAAGTAGCCTTACCTGAATTACGTACAATATCCAAACCCGGAACCTGCCCCTGCAATGCTTCCATGGCATTAGATGCCGGTGATTTTACAATATCAGCCGCCTTCACTGAAGCAATAGAACCTGTAAGGTCACGTTTCTTCATCACGCCATAACCTACAACGACTACTTCATCCAAAGCCTGCGTATCGGCCTCCATTTTAATGTTCAGCTGATTGCTTT
>CAUHML010000181.1 GCA_959606905.1 uncultured Bacteroides sp.
CCTACGCTATATAATTAAGCCCTTTCAGGGCACTCCGCAAAATTATCATTTAGCTCATTTCTGCACGGTTATGAATCAAATTTTGGTGCAGTTGCCCTGTATTTTATCTGATAAGTCTAAATATCAATCTAGTTTTTTTATAACTTCGCAGCGCGAAGATCAAGAATTAGAATTAAAATGAATCAGACAGCACAATCATGGTGGTTTATCTTTTACAAAGACCAACTGCTTCTTGAGAAAAAAGAGGATGGCATATATGCCATCCCGTGTGGAGAAAGCTCTCCTATTGTTATTAAAGAAAAAACAACCGTACACAATATCACTACACTGGAAGGGAGAAACTGCAAGGCTTTCTCCCTCTCCTCTCCCATTGAAGAATCGGAGCAATGGATCATGATAGGGCTTCGTGCCTCCTATGAATATCTTCCTTTGTCTCATTATCAGACAGCAGGAAAAGCATATGAGATTCTGCATTGGGATAGAAACAGCCGCTTTTGTTCCGCCTGCGGCACGCCTATGGAACAGAAAGAATCTATCATGAAGCGTTGTCCGAAATGTGACCGGGAGGTATATCCTTCCATTTCCACAGCGATTCTTGTATTAGTGAGAAAAAAAGATTCACTACTCTTAGTGCACGCCCGCAATTTTAAAGGAACATTCAACAGTCTCGTTGCCGGATTTCTGGAAACCGGAGAAACGCTAGAAGAATGTGTAGCACGTGAAGTGAAAGAAGAAACCGGACTGGATGTAAAGAATATCACTTATTTCGGTAATCAGCCCTGGCCTTATCCCAGCGGACTAATGGTCGGCTTTATTGCTGATTATGCCGGAGGGGAAATCAACCTCCAAGATGAAGAATTGAGTTCGGGAGACTTTTATACAAGAGACAATTTACCCGAACTTCCCAGAAAACTTAGTCTTGCCCGAAAGATGATTGATTGGTGGATAGAGCATCCAAATGAATAAATCAAACATGGAAAATATCATCAAAGGAATCCGTCAGTATGTTCCCGAAGCCTGCTTAGAGATGGGTAAAATGAACATTTACTAAAAACAATCATAAATTAGCCCCATGGAATTATCAACAAAAACACCCCGAATTGAAGTAGTAGATGCTCTTAGAGGATTTGCTGTAATGGCCATCCTTCTGGTTCATAACCTGGAGCATTTCATTTTCCCCGTATATCCGGAAAGTTCTCCTGAATGGCTTACCATTTTGGATGCCGGAGTATTTAATGCGACATTTTCACTGCTTGCCGGAAAGTCTTATGCCATATTCGCTCTGCTTTTCGGATTCACTTTCTATATCCAGTCGCACAACCAGCAGTTGAAAGGAAAAGATTTTGGTTACCGCTTTTTATGGAGAATGATATTGCTGGCAGGATTCGCCACTTTGAATGCCGCTTTCTTCCCGGCAGGAGATGTCCTGCTTCTGTTTGTTGTAGTCAGTCTTGTACTATTTATCGTACGTAAATGGAGTGACAAAGCGATTCTAATCACCGCCATCTTGTTTTCACTGCAACCGATTGAATGGTTTCATTATATAATGAGCCTTTTCAATCCTGCTTATACCCTACCCGATTTGAATGTCGGAGCCATGTATGCTGAAGTAGCGGAATACACCAAAGCCGGAAACTTTTGGGATTTTCTGATAGGTAATGTTACTTTAGGACAGAAAGCAAGCTTGTTTTGGGCTATCGGTGCCGGACGTTTCTTGCAGACTGCCGGACTTTTCCTGTTTGGCTTATATATCGGACGCAAAGAATTGTTCGTTGCTACCGAATCTCATTTGAAGTTCTGGATGAAAGCACTTATTATTGCAGCTATCAGTTTCGCACCACTGTATTCTCTGAAAGAACAGATCATGCAAAGTGACAGCAGTTTAATTCAGCAAACGGTAGGCACTGCCTTTGATATGTGGCAGAAATTTGCATTTACGATTGTACTTGTTGCTTCCTTCGTGTTGCTTTATCAGAAAGATCAGTTCAAGAAAACTGTATCTAATCTGCGATTCTACGGAAAAATGAGCTTGACCAATTATATTTATCAATCTATTTTGGGAGCCATTATCTATTTCCCATTCGGATTCTATCTTGCTCCTTACTGTGGATATACTCTTAGCCTGATTATCGGTATTATTCTTTTCCTGGCGCAAGTTCGGTTCTGCAAATGGTGGCTGTCTAAACATAAACAAGGACCATTGGAAACAATATGGCATAAATGGACTTGGATAGGCACGAAGAAATAACAGAAAAAAAGAAATAGCACTGACTGAAAAATAGACTAAGAAAGCAGGCCACGAAATACACATAACTACAAACGAACAACTTACGAATATGAAACTGAACGTATCACTCTAAAGCATCAACAAAACATGTGTATCCGCAGCCTGCGGGTTGAAATTGAGATGATGTCAATACAACAAGATTCTCGCAAGAAGGATTAGCAAGTGGACTTAAAGAATGCAAAGGAAATGAAAGAACTGTGCCAAGTTGGGGAAAAAGCCCGAAAATAGGCAGAATCAGGGCTATGTATAGAGAAAAAGAAGCGCCTCCATAATCTTCGAAAAGACCATGGAGGCGCTATTTATTATTTATCTTTCGTTATCTATATCTGAAATTTCAGAAGAAACAAAATCAGATACCCAATGATTTCTTCACTGCTTCAATCTTTTCCATTGCAGCAGATTCGGCAGAAGCATAACAATTGCGGCAACCCATTTCACCCTGAACTTCCATATAGAACTTAATCTTAGGTTCTGTACCTGAAGGACGAACGGAAACTTTGCTACCGTCTTCAGTGAAATATTGAAGTACGTTAGATGGTTCCGGCATATCGATTGCAGTTACGTTACCTTTATCATCCGTCTGTTTCAGTGTCTTATAATCTTTGCTTAAGATCACTTTAGAACCACCCAATTCTTTCGGAGGATTAGCACGGAAGTTCTCCATCATCGCTTTGATTTCTTCTGCACCGCTCTTACCCGGTTTCACTACGTTTACAGTAAACTCTTTAGAGAATCCGTATTCTACGTAGATATCCAGCAACAACTGATACAAGGATTTTCCATTATCTTTTGCCCATGCAGCAACTTCAGCAATCAAACAGCAAGCTGATACGGCATCTTTATCGCGAACGAAATCTTCGGCAAGGAATCCGTAGCTTTCTTCACCGCCACCGATATATTTCTGTTTGCCTTCACGCAGACGGATTTCACGGGCAATCCATTTAAATCCGGTGTAGCAGTCAAGCATTTCGATATTGTTCTTATCTGCGATTTTCTTGATTAGTTCAGTTGTAACGATTGTCTTCACGCAGAACTCGCCACCTTTAATCTTACCCAGTTGTTTGTACTGTGTCAGAATATAATAAAGGTACATCATACAAGTCTGATTACCGTTAATCAGTACCCATTCGCCTTTATCATCCTTGCAAGCAATACCCACACGGTCAGCATCCGGGTCGGAAGCCATAACGAGGTCAGCATCAATTTCTTTGGCAAGGTTTACAGCCATAGAAAGAGCTTCCGCGTTTTCCGGGTTCGGAGATACGACAGTCGGGAAGTTACCGTCCTTAATCATCTGTTCGGGCACAGTAAATACGTTTTCGAATCCCCACATTTTCAATGCACGAGGAATCAACATCATACCTGTACCATGAATCGGAGTATAGACAATCTTCATATCTTTGTGACGGGCGATAGCTGCCGGATCAATAGAAACAGTTTTCACCATATCCAGATAAATCTTATCGATGTCTTCACCGATAATCTGAATCAAATCCGGATTTCCCTGGAATTTAATATCGGCAGCAGAAGCAATTGCATTCACTTCGTCGATGATACCTTTATCGTGTGGAGCCAATACCTGTGCACCATCGTCCCAATATGCCTTGTAACCGTTGTATTCTTTCGGATTGTGAGAAGCAGTCAGGATGATACCGCTTTGGCAACCGAGGTGACGGATGGCGAAAGACATTTCCGGTGTCGGACGCATGTCGTCAAACAGATATACTTTGATACCATTGGCAGAGAAAATATTAGCAGAAGTTTCCGCAAACAAACGGCTGTTGTTGCGGCAATCGTGACCTACTACTACAGAAATCTGCGGCAGGTCTTTGAAGTTCTTTTTCAGATAGTTGGAAAGTCCTTGAGTGGCAGCACCTACCGTATAGATATTCATACGATTGCTACCTACACCCATAATACCACGCAGACCACCAGTACCAAATTCAAGATCTTTGTAGAAAGCTTCAATTAGTTCGGTTTTATCATCGTTTTCCAACATACGTTTCACTTCAGCCTGGGTTTCAGCATCATAAGCCGGGGTTAGCCATTTTTCGGCTTTTTCAGTGACCTGTTTAATAAGTTCCTGATTTTCCATTTCGATTGTTATTTATTGGTTAATGAATTATTTATTATCAATTTCTTGAGCACACAAATGTAAAATAATAAGTTTATAATTCCTAGTTATTTAATGAAGAATTAAGAATGAAAAATGAAGAATCGCATTATAAGACATATTTGCAAAGCATAATTCTTCATTTTTCATTCTTAATTCTTCATTTTACCAAATATCTGTCACCAGTCTGCTTGACATATTCCTGCAAGAATTCTTTCGGATATCCGGGACGCATCACTCCGGCAGGTTGTCCAATAGAATTACGCTCAAACTGACCGTCTTTAACACGTTTCACCACTCCATCATTGTACTTCACAATCAAGAATGTACCCAATTGTTTCCAAGTATCGAAAGTGCTCTGTGCGGTCATATTTGTATAGTTTGTCAGAAAGTCAACCGCTGCGTTCTTATCTTTTGCCAGCAGTTTGGCAGCCATTTCTTCAATGCCTTCCTGTGCATTGTTGAAAGTAGTTTCCATTTCTTTCTGCGCTTCCCGTACATCACCGATCATCAAATCATAACGCGGATAGACCATATTAGATACCCAGTTGAAAATCCAGAAAGCAGAATTCCAGGAGAAAGTAATATAATCGGCCCCATCTACACGGGTATAACATACCGGCACTTTAGTAGCACAACAATAAACCGGGGTAAATACAGCCATGTTCGCATCATCCACACCAAACCAAAGTACACCGCCTATCGGGTCCGGCTTATGAGCCCGCATTTGTGCAACAAATACAAACCCGCTTTGTTGAGTGGAAATCGGACGTTCGTTGAAATATTCCTGGCCATCTACCTTGAAGTTCAGAGGAGAAAGACGGTAAGGTGTCTTATAAGGTCCGGCTCCAAAATCATTGGAGATGTCAAGGGGCGTTCCTTCATAATGGTCGCGCATCATATCTTTCACATCTTGCACGGATAACTTATGTTTCGGTTTCACAAAAAGAGGCATCGGCGTATTGGTCTTTCCCTCAATGTAAGGAAGATAATCTTTTCCGTTATCTGTGAACTTATTAAAATAGCTCCACACACGAGCCTCACAGAAACGGCGGGCACCAAAATCAAGAGGCGCATAGGCTAATGAGAAGCTAAAGTCTTTGTTTACTCCATTAAAATATCCCTTCTCGCGGGCAAAAGAAACGACATCCGGAGAGTACATGCAGTTTTCCTTGTCGTTCATATCAAACTGGTGGATACGTGACTGGTTGGCATGGGCCGAAATGCAATCATCGGGCACACGTACAGCTACCCAAACTGCTCCACGGATGCCGGGACCTTTACCAATCATTTCCATAATCCATATTTCGTTCGGATCGGCAATAGTAAAGGATTCTCCTTCGCTATAATAGCCGTATTGCTGCACTAAGTCGGTCATGATCTTAATTGCTTCACGGGCAGTGCGCGAACGTTGCAAACCGATATAAATCAGACTTCCGTAATCGATAATCCCTGTAGAATCGGCCAATTCCGGACGTCCGCCGAAAGTTGTCTCACCAATGGTAACCTGATATTCATTCATATTACCGACTACATTGTAAGTCTGGCGTGCCTGCTCTATTTCTCCCAGATACTTGCCGGTATCCCATTCATAAACTTTCAGCATCGTACCTTTTGGATAGGTAGCAGCCGGATAATGATAAAGTTCTCCGAATAAGCCATACGAGTCGGCAGAATAGGAAA
>CAUHML010000182.1 GCA_959606905.1 uncultured Bacteroides sp.
TGCGATACGTTATTACGTTATCACGCAAATCACTCTTACGCAAATAAGCGAGATCCACAAATGGCATACCACGAAGCGAAAACATCAGAATAAATAACTCTTGCGCCTGATATACCGCTAATGGCACACCGGACGTACGAGACAATTTTGCAAATACCTTTTTCATATCTTCATCGCCCAATGCACGTTTATGGTCGGCACGAGTACCGGTATAAACAGAACGGAACAGATGAGGTACATAAGAAGCTTTCCGAAGATCAACGGCACGATTGTAAACCGCACGAAACGTGCGCAAATAAGTGGAAACGGTGTTCCAACTGCAACCACGACTGCGAAGATATACTTCAAATCCCTTTAACCACTCCGGACTCACTTCATCAAAGGTGAAGTCCACTTTCCCACTATAAGCAATGATGGCATTCAGACTGCTACGATAGACGTGCGCAGTACCGAAGTTTCCCTCCACCTGTAGCCCGTTAGCTACCTGCTTCATAAATGTTAATACTTTCAACATCTCACTTTTATTAATAAATTTGATTCTAAATATACGAAGTATTCTCATTACTAAGAATACGTTGACCAAACAAAATATAAAGCAAGGATGTTTTGAAAAGATCAATTTGCAGAATAGATTGATAATAAAAAGAACGAGGGTACCCTTTTCGGACACCCTCGTTTTCATATTCATTCAGCGAAAGCCGGAATTACATCATTCCGCCCATGCCTCCCATTCCGGGAGCGCCCATCGGCATTTCTGGCTTATCTTCCTTCTTTTCTACAATTACACATTCAGTAGTCAGGAACATACCAGCGATAGAAGCTGCATTTTCCAAAGCTACACGAGCAACCTTAGCAGGATCTACTACACCGGCAGCGTGCAAGTTTTCGTAAACGTCCGTGCGGGCATTGTAACCGAAATCACCTTTTCCTTCACGTACTTTCTGAACAACTACTGCACCTTCTTTACCAGCGTTAGCAACAATCTCGCGAAGCGGTTCTTCGATGGCGCGTTTGATGATACCAATACCAGTTGTTTCATCGGCATTATCACCCTTCATTCCTTCCAAAGAATCAATAGCACGGATATAAGCTACACCACCACCCGGGATGATACCTTCTTCGATAGCAGCACGAGTTGCACGCAAAGCATCGTCCACACGGTCTTTCTTTTCTTTCATTTCTACTTCAGAAGCAGCACCTACATAGAGAACAGCTACACCACCTGACAATTTAGCCAGACGTTCCTGCAATTTCTCACGGTCATAGTCAGACTTAGTTGCTACAATTTGTGCTTTGATCTGTTCGCAACGTTCCTTGATGCTGTCTTTGTTACCTGCACCGTTTACAACAGTTGTATAGTCTTTAGTAACTGTAACTTTGTCAGCAGTACCCAACATTTCGATGGTAGCCTGTTCCAGTTTCAAACCTTTTTCTTCGCTGATAACAACACCACCTGTCAGGATAGCGATATCTTCGAGCATTTCTTTACGACGGTCACCGAAGCCCGGAGCTTTCACAGCACAGATCTTCAATTGAGAACGCAGACGGTTTACTACCAATGTAGTCAACGCTTCGCTATCTACATCTTCTGCAATTACCAACAGAGGACGACCAGTCTGTACAGCAGGTTCGAGGATAGGCAAGAAATCTTTCAGGTTAGAAATCTTCTTGTCATAGATCAGGATGTAAGGTTTCTCCATCTCACATTCCATCTTTTCCGTATTTGTCACGAAGTAAGCAGACAAATAACCACGGTCGAACTGCATACCTTCTACTACACCGATAGTAGTGTCTGTTCCTTTTGCTTCTTCGATAGTAATCACACCGTCTTTAGAAACTTTACGCATAGCGTCAGCAATCAATTTACCGATTACCGGATCGTTGTTTGCAGATACAGTGGCAACCTGTTCAATCTTGTCATAGTTGTCACCTACAGTTTCAGCCTGATCCTTGATTGATTCTACCACTTTGGCAACGGCCTTGTCGATACCACGTTTGATATCCATCGGGCTAGCACCGGCAGTTACGTTCTTCAAACCTTCAGCTACGATAGCTTGTGCAAGAACGGTTGCAGTAGTTGTACCGTCACCGGCATCGTCACCTGTCTTAGAAGCAACTTCTTTTACCAACTGTGCACCAGTGTTCTGGTAAGCATCTGCCAATTCGATTTCTTTTGCTACTGTCACACCGTCTTTTGTGATGTGCGGAGCACCGAATTTCTTTTCGATGATAACGTTACGTCCTTTCGGACCAAGAGTTACTTTTACTGCATTTGCCAAAGCATCGACACCTTTTTTCAATTGGTCACGGGCATCGATATTGAATAATATTTCTTTTGCCATCTCTTTATTTACTATTTAAAGATTTACTATTTACTATTATTAATTAACCCAAAACAGCGAGAACATCGCTCTGACGCATAATCAGATATTTAGTACCTTCAACGTCAAGTTCTGTTCCGGCATATTTACCATAAAGAACTGTATCGCCTACTTTCAATACCATTTCTTCGTCTTTCGTACCGTGACCTATTGCCACAACTTCACCTTTCAAAGGTTTTTCTTTTGCTGTATCAGGGATAATGATACCACCAATTGTTTTTTCTTCTGCAGGTGCAGGGAGGATAAGCACTCTGTCTGCTAATGGTTTAATGTTCATAGTTACTTGTTATATTTTAGTTATACATTTAATAGTAGATGTTACCCGCCATTTTTCAGGCGGAACGCTAAAGTTATTGCGAAAAGCGTGCCAAAGTAAATAAATGATTCTTTGTCAGAAATAGACTGACAAAATGACTGACAACTTGCATTGTATGGCAAAAAAGTATATTTGTCACCTACTTTTTAAACAAAACAAAAGGATTATTCCTTATAATGACGTATATTCGTAAACGAACCATCAAATGCACTGTATAAATAATATGAATGGAATAGCATCCGGCCTCATCATCGCCTCTTGCGTCTTCTACTCCTGCACTTCGCGTACAGGAGAGATTTCTCCTGTACACGAACAACAAACAGACTCGCTGTCACAGGATACAATAGTTCAACCCGAGGTTAAACCTGTTAATAAAAAACTCACGGCAGAGCAGATAGAAATCTCCAAAGATTTATTGTATGATCAATACACATTGGAAGACACCTATCCTTATAAAGACACTACCCGGCAGTTTCAGTGGGATAAAATCAAAGAACAGCTGGCCTTGCTCGAAAATATACAGTTGCAGCCTTCCACCTGGGCTATTCTCCAGAATTACAAAAACAGAAATGGAGAAGCACCACTTGTGAGAAGTTTCAAAAGAAACGCTTACGGACGAGTGGCAGATACTCTTGGCATAGAACGTTACCAATCCGTTCCGCTTTATCTATTGACTGACACATTAGTACCCGAACGTTACGGACAGGATGGGGAATTAACCCGTTTTATCGAAGATGGAGAGAAATTCATAAAAGCAGAGCCAATGTTTACCGGAGATGAATGGATGATTCCTAAAAAATATGTCAAAGTAATCGGAGATACGATTGTTTTTAACAAAGCTGTTTTCGTAGACCGCCACAATCAGAATATCGCTTCTCTTGAACGTAGCGGAAAAGGGCAATGGGTGGTTCGCAGTATGAATCCTTCCACTACGGGACGTCATCTGCCCCCGTATGCACAGGAAACTCCTTTAGGAATGTTTGTTTTACAGGAAAAGAAAGTAAAAATGGTATTTCTAAAAGACGGCTCGAAAGAAACGGGAGGTTATGCTCCTTATGCGAGTCGTTTCACGGACGGGGCCTATATTCACGGAGTACCGGTCAATGCTCCCCGCAAGACGCAGATAGAATATAGTCCGTCGTTGGGAACTACTCCACGCTCACACATGTGCGTGCGGAATGCAACTTCCCATGCCAAGTTTATCTATGACTGGGCCCCCGTAAATGGAACTATTATTTTTGTATTGGAATAACCGTTGAACAAATCAGCATCGCCATTCCCTGATTCTTATTATCTATCTTATGAAATATGGTTAGAAAACATATTCTCTATAAGGAGGAAACTTACTTTCTTCCTTGGGAAAAGTTGCTTTTCCCTTATCCCAAACTATAACTGCAAGTTCCGGTTATAAAACTGCAACTTTCAGTTATGTAATCAAAAGTTTCAGTTATATAATCAGAACTTATGGTTATAGTTTATCTTATACTCTAAACAAGTTTTCTCCCTATGCAAAAGAAGTTGGCATAGGATGAAAAGAAACTTACCTATACGTACTTGAGAGAGAAAACAAAGAGGTCCGAACTCTTCAGTCCAGACCTCCAATTATAAAAAGGGATTTCTTTATCCCAGATGATCTCTTATCAATCAAATATCTTCTCTCTTTTATTTTCTCCGGTTTCACTCAACCCATACTTTGCCCTCGTTATATTCTGAATTATCTCTCTCTGTACACTTTCCAATGCACTTATTTCTTTTTGTAATAACTCCAAGGCAGAACCTTTCTGCAATAAATAAGACCGTTCAGTATATTTTATATAAGAAGTCGGAATCTCCTGCTTCTTTTCTTTATAATAGGCAATCGCATATCGCAAAGCTTCCGATCTATATTTGCAGACAGCCTTTCGTTCGGCATAGTACAAATCTTTATAAGCATTCTCTTCACTTCTCAACTTTTTCCAGAATGCAGAAAAGGCTGTTGATACAGCATCTTTCTCTTCCTTGGTTACCGCTTCTTTTTGCTTCTTCACCAGATCTTTATATTCTTTGTATGTATTTAAAAACTTATCCAGTTCCTCTTTATTGGCTTTATGTTCCAGACGATAAGTCTCCAAAGAAGCAGGACGCTCATATTCGACAACCTGTTGCAGATAAGGCAAATCATTCCAACTTATATATTTATTGTTTGCTTCACAATAATCTGCGTAAGCAGCTGCAAGCTGCCAACTATATTCTTTTGTCTTTTGACTCAATTCCTCGTTGATGGCGGACAAGTTCTTTTCCATCTCTTTCAAGTCCTGTGCTAATACCGCTTGCATACTTCCCCATCCGGAGAGAAACAAACAAAGCATACTCCATAAAACTGTTTTCATAATAAGATGATTTAAATTTTCTCCAAAGTTATTGTTTCTCTACAGAATTCCAAACACAATTACAGATTTGCGATATATTTCCATAATGGAGCAGCATTCAGCGCTTGCATAATTTCGTTCTTATCGAGCAGACTTCTCACCTCTTCCAATGTGAGCAGATGGACGGTGATATCTTCAGTAGCTTCCAGATGCTGATGGTCTATCAGTTCCACGTCTGTGGCAAGAAAGCAGTAAGTCAGATTGGTATGAGTGCTCGGATTAGCGGAAATCACCATATACTCTTGCCAGTTTCCTTTTCCGTAGCCCGTTTCTTCCCACAATTCACGCTGGGCGGACACCAACGGCGAAGCATCTTCCTTCTCGCAGACACCGGCACAGAGTTCATAACAAGTTCGTTCGATTCCCGGACGGTACTGGCGGACAAAAACGAATTGACCATCTTTAGTAATGGCAATGGTATTTACCCAGTCGGGATACTCAAGGATATAATACTCGGGGATATGATTCCCATTGGGAAGTAACATATCTTCGCAACGCACAGTCAGCCATGGACGGCGAAATAGATATTTGCTACTTACCGTTTTCCAGGCTTTATTCTTCTCTTCCATAAGATTTGTTTTTCTCCCGGCAAAAATACGAATTCCTCCGGATTATCCTACCTTTCGGTTGCTTGTTTTTATTCGTCTGTGTCGATACAAGTGATCTCTATCTCATGTATCTGCTCCAAGTATTTTTTGGTAGAGCTTACCAAAGAACTTCCCATGTAGAATAAAAACATCAGGCTGATAATAACCATCAATGCGCCAATCATGGCAAAACGACTACGTTGCTCGAAAATACTGCTATTCATAACTCTGCCTCCTCTAAGTTTTTTGTCCACTACAAAGATAACACGCGAGGGCTACAAAAAAGTTACAAGAATGTTTCAAAAAACTTAAATATTGAAATTCTGTTCGTATCTTTGCACCAACTAACTAACAACCTCTTTATTACA
>CAUHML010000183.1 GCA_959606905.1 uncultured Bacteroides sp.
AATAACAATTTAACTAACTGAATCAGCTAGTGATTTCAACTACTGATTCGCATTAGTAAGTATTAAGTATCAGGTATTAAGTATTACCATAGGCGTCCGACATGTTTTCCGCATGGATAATACTTAATACTTATTACTTAATACTTGTTTAACACAGACTCTCATGTTTATAGAACAACCACCTTGGCTTTTCCGGGCGTTGTATCCACAAGCTATCTTCCGGATGGATCCGAATGAACGGGCAGTCTATCTGACTTTTGACGACGGCCCCATCCCTGAAGTAACTCCCTGGGTACTGGAAGTATTGGAAAAGCATCATATTAAAGCTACCTTCTTTATGGTAGGCGACAATATACGCAAGCACCCGGATGAATACCGGATGGTGGTAGAACACGGACACCGCATCGGTAACCATACCTTCAACCACATCCGTGGATTTGAATATTCTAATCCGGATTACCTCGCAAACGCCAGAAAGGTAGACGAAATTATTCATTCCGATCTCTTCCGTCCACCACACGGACACATGGGGTTCCGGCAGTATTATACCTTGCGCTATCATTACCGCATTATCATGTGGGATCTCGTAACTCGTGATTATAGTAAACGGATGCGCCCGGAACAGGTATTGAACAATGTGAAGCGCTATGCACGCAACGGTTCCATCATCACTTTCCATGATTCACTGAAGTCTTGGAACAACGGTAATCTGCAGTATGCACTTCCTCGTGCCATTGAATTCCTGAAAGAGGAAGGGTATGAATTCAAGGTGTTATAAAAAAGTCATTAAAATGTGGACATTAGAACAATTAAAATATTGCAAAGAATCCGAGGACAAAGTCGAATTCAAAAAAGGAGAACATGGGAATATCGCTTATGATGGCGGTTCACGAATTAAACCATCCGAACGTAGACGTTGTATCCTAGGCTATGTAACAGCATTATGTAATGAAAAAGGCGGTTCTATTATTATCGGTATGGAAGATAAATATCCCCACCGAATAATAGGCACAAGCCAGTGTGAAGGAGCAATAGGACAATTAGAAGCTGACATATATAGGGACACGGGAATACGAGTAATAGTATATGAACTTTACGAAAACGAAATAAATAAAAAAGGACGTGTTTTAATAATAGAAGTACCTTCTCGACCTTTTGGAAGAGTATTCAAGTTTGAAGATGTTGCTCTAATGAGAGTAGGAGAAGAATTAAAACCAATGTCTGACGAAGTATTCTTGAAAATAATACAAGAACAAGAACCTGACTTCTCGGAACAGTTATGCGAAAATGCCAGCATTAACGACTTAAATGATGATGCAATAAATATTTTACGACAAAAGTATGCCCTCAAGCAAAAAAACCCCTCTTTTCTCACCTTACCCAAAAAACAAATCTTATCAGATCTTGGTTTAATCGAAGGTAAAAAAGTCACCAACGCTGCAATTTTACTATTAGGGAAAGACAGTATTTTACAAAAGCTATTTCCACAAGCAGCCATTATGCTCGAATATCGCTCAACCGAATCTCAAATACCTTTCGATAACAGAAAAGTATATCGACAGGCTTTTTATCTTATGATCGATAAATTATGGAAAGACATTGATGCTAGAAATGGAGCAGTCCAAGTAAAAGATGGGCCTTATATTTTTGATATTCCTTATTTCAATGAAGAAGTCATCCGCGAATCAATAAATAACGCCATTGCACATCGTGACTATCGAAGAAATAGCGAAACGGTAATTAAGCAATATCCACAAAAACTAATCATTACCAATATTGGTGGATTTCCAATAGGAGTAACTATTGACAACCTTTTGACCATACCAAGCACTCCACGCAACAGACTGCTAGCTGATGTTTTATCCAAGACCGGAATCGTAGAGCGTTCTGGACAGGGAGTAGACAAAATCTTTAAAAATACCTTATCAGAAGGAAAAGAAGCCCCCGATTATTCCCATAGCGATATGTTTAAAGTGGAACTTAGATTATCTGCAACAATTAAAGACAAAGCTTTTGCTTTATTTTTAGAATCTGTCCAACAAAGTTTGACTGAAGAACAAAAATTATCCGTTTTTGAGATCATAGCCTTAGATAAAATAAGGCAAGGAAATGATTATAAAGAACTGGATAGAAAAATAATAGAAAAACTTGAAAAAAGAGGGCTCATTGAAAAAAGAGGCAAGACGAAAGGAGCTTATTATATTCTTTCTCAAAGTTATTATGAGTTCACCGACAACAAAGTTGAATATTTTAAAAGAACAAGTTGGGATTTGTCTCAAGCCTTTTCACTAATCGTATCCTATCTCAATAAAAATTCAAAGGCTAAAATGGGAGAATTCGTCAACTTATTTGATGGGCACCTCAGTCGGAAACAAGTGAGAACGTTTATTCAACAACTAGTAGACAACCAAATTTTAATATCTGAAGGTAAAGGTTATGGAACTTCTTATTCATTGGGAAACGACTACAAAAAGAAAGATGAATTAATGAACAAAGCTTTCATCCTCGGCTGCGAAGAACTAAAAAGACGTGGAGAAATGTAAAAAGACCAAGCAAAGACCAAGCAAGGGCCAAATATATCACCATTCAATATATAATATAGAATCAAAATACTAGCAATCAACTACTTAGGCAATTAGTTAAAAGACCAAGTTAAAAAAATAAAAATGAAATTCTATCTCATGATACCCACCCTTAATCTAAGCTAACGACTGGCCATTACTTACCTCCATAGTGGGGCTATACCAGCAAGTTATTAGTCATTCAACATACTTAAACAAAAGTCATATTTAGTAATCTTTTTAAATCAAAAAAAGAAATATGAACCGTTAAACTATGAACTTCGAAAATGCATGCTTTATCTGACTAAATTCTTCCCGGAACCCTAACCCTCATTGGATAAAAGGCAGGTCTTTTTGACAACTAAAAGCGATTTTTCGATAAGCTAAAGAGAATTCCATATGGAGTCATTTTCTCAACTCAACGATAGAGAGAGTTTGATAAGAGTTTGCAATATATACTTGATAATGAAGAAGAAATATTCAAATCTGAGGAAGGCACCACCTAAGCAACATCTTCTGTAACCAACAGAACATGTTTGAGGCAGCCTTTTGCCGTTTAAGGCCCGTTCCGGGCTCAAAATCGAAAGATCCTTCCTCTACCCTACACGTGACTGACACAAGCATATTTCGCCCGATACACGATAAAAAACGGACAAAAGAACCTACATCTAAAAAGTTTCTTAATCACATTGCTATCTCCAAACATATTTTTTTCTACATTTGCAACGGACTCTTCCGCAGAAAGCCTTATGGGTGGAAAGGGGAGAGCCGTTTATATTGAGAAGACGTTTACAAGCGTTTATCTTTTGTGTTTCAGAACTTCGCAATTTTTGACCCACCGGAAAGATGAACAGCAATAAAGACGTCCTCCTGATGTGTATCTATATACATCCGTGCCTCACTTTGGAAAACAAAGAGAGGCTGCGGGTGTTGTACATATCGGCGTGGGCTTTCTGCGTTGTTCGTTCTCGGTGATATGGCATTGCGAAGGCCTTGAAACACAGAACGAACGAAGGTGAGATTCCCACGCCTTTTCTGTATATTCTCCATTACTGAACATGCCAATCCGTCCGTCTGCGGGAATCAGGGACATAGTATACAGGAGTCATCACATGGTTCATGCCGGACAGCTGATCGAACAAAAACTTCACGAACAAGGGCGCACAGTCACCTGGTTCGCTACTCAATTATGTTGTACCCGGCCCAACGTCTACAAGATTTTCAGAAAAGAGAATATCGACATTCATCTGCTATGGCGTATATCCTGCATCCTCAACCATGACTTTTTCCGCGACTTATCCAACGACATCAACAATAGCAACTCCGTCAATGTATCCAAATAAGATACATTTCTGTCTACTTGTTGGAACTATGTTTTCTCCTGCTGTTATGTTTCTTTCACATACCTTTGCGACATATCAACAAAACTCATCAGATATGAAAAGACTTGTTTTATTAATTGCATTAGTTTTGACTTGCGCCATAGCAACCTATGCGCAAAAGACGGTCTTCAAGTTTCGCGACGCACAGGCACGTGCAGGTGATGCAGTTACTGAAGTTTGTGTCAAACCTACAGTTGTCGAGGTGAAAATACTGGAAGATAAGGGACGGATCAAGGATGAATGGACACTAAGCAAAGAGGAAGTGGAAATCGCCATGAAAGGAGAACTTGACAACATCCGTGCATGGGGGACGTATCTGTCCACCATCAAATACAACTGCGATGTCATCATGGGAGCCACTTTCAAAGTGGAAGATAATGAAAAAACAGGGGGATACACAGTCACAGTAGTAGGTTATCCCGGCATCTTCGTCAACTGGCATCCGGCCACAAAAGAGGATTATGAATGGATACGTCTGCAAAAGTTATCACCCACAGATGGAAAAAGCCAGATAGCGCCCGTCGTTAAGAATAAGAATTAATCACTAAAATATCAATAACAATGAAAAAAGTACTATCAATGGTTGCCGCACTCTTATTGTGTGTAGGAACTCAAGCGCAAATCGTATCATCCAGAAGCGCAATCGTCAAAACAGAGAAGCAAGCCAGCAGCACACAATGGTTCTTGCGTGCAGGTTTGAATATCATGAATTTCTCCGGTGACGGGGCCGAAGGAGCTGATTCAAACATCGGATATAACGCAACATTTGGTTATCAGAAGCCTTTAGGCAGTACAGGAGGATACTGGGGGATGGAGTTTGGACTTGGCTCCCGTGGTTTCAAAGTGGACGACACGAAATGTATGGCTCACAACATACAATATTCTCCGTTCACATTCGGATGGAAATTTGCTGTGGCGGACAACGTCCGTATCGACCCGCATGTAGGAGTCTTCGCTAGTTACGATTACACAAGCAAAATGAAAGAAGATGGAGAAAGCATCAGTTGGGGTGATTATGCAGATTATATGGAGGTTGACTACAATCATTTTGATGCCGGTATGAATATCGGCGTAGGAGTCTGGTATGACCGTTTCAATCTGGATCTCACCTACCAACGCGGATTTATAGATGCATTCAGCGATGCCGACGGATTCAAAACCAGTAACTTTATGATTCGTCTGGGTATTGCCTTCTAAGGACAACCAAACCTCAATAAACCATATTATTTATTCAGCGTCCACGATCTTTTCTTTTCACAAAAAGGGCCGTGGATGCTGTTTTCTTAAAAAGAACGGAATATGATGACCAAACGACAATTTCTGGTAATCTTGTATCTACTGCTAGGAATTATCCCACTAACAGCACAGACTTTCACCGAACAGAAAAAGAGCTATCCTGTCAGTGCAGACGGCAATAAATATGTGGTCAGCGGATTTACCCCTTTCAGCGATATGCAAGACGAAAACATCTACGCTAATGCACTGCTATGGATCGTCAAGAATGTCTGCCCACAGTTACGGGAAGGAATAGCGGAGGTCAACGTACCGGCTAAAAACTTCAGTTGCGATCTGATACTTGCCTCGCAGGCAGACTCAAGCCAAAAGAATACTTACTATTGCAAAGCCCTGTTTCAAGTAAAGGACGGTAAACTGGTCTATTATCTTTCCAATATACGGATAGAGTCATCAGCAGTGATAATGAAAAAAATCACTCCTATGGAGAAGCTACAACCGGACAAGAAAGCATCTCACAAAGAAATCATGGATGATTTCGTACAGGTTGAATCGCAAGTATTGAACAAAATGTTCGACTTCATCATAACGAACCAGCTTTCACCGATTACTCACTGGAATGAAATCAACATCAACAAGCCGGTGAAAGGCATGACGGAAGATGAATGTCTACTGGCTTTCGGCAAACCGCAGACTATTCAAGAATCAAATGGAGAAGTACAATGGATGTATTCCAGCTCGTTCTACCTGTTCTTCAAGGACGGACATGTGGAAACTATTATCAAATAGAGTCTAAAAAACGAATCATCTCAAAATCAAACAATTAAAACAATTTATTATGAAAACAATCTGGAAAG
>CAUHML010000184.1 GCA_959606905.1 uncultured Bacteroides sp.
GAAAATGTATTTATTACTTATTGGATTAATTGTGCTTGCAGCTCTTTTGATGTGTTTCGTCGTACTGATTCAGAATTCAAAAGGAGGTGGTTTGGCTTCTAGTTTTGCTTCTTCAAATCAAATTATGGGAGTTCGTAAGACTACGGATTTTATTGAGAAATTAACATGGGGATTAGCTGCTTTTATGGTAGCATGTAGCGTGCTTACCGCTTATTTTGTTCCTACTGCTCATACAGATTCTTCTATCATCATGGAAGAAGCGGTGAAAGAGGGAGCTACCAATCCGTTGAATGCACCTTCAGGTTTTGCTGCTCCGCAGACAAATGATGCTGCAGAGACTCCTGCTCCGGGTGATTCGGCACAGTAATTAAAGAGAGCATTTTCCTTAATAAGGATAGGCGTTCTGTTTTATCAGTGAAACAGAGCGCTTTTTTGTTTTAAGATATTTTGCTTTGATAAGTATGCTTTTGTGCTTACTTTTGTTCTGGAATATGTTAGTTTAAAAATAATAAAAGAATCATGTTGAAATTCATATCATGGAATGTAAATAGCTTGCGAGCTTGTTACGATAAAGGTTTTGCTGATGCTTTCAATCGTTTGGAAGCTGATTTTTTCTGTTTACAGGAAACAAAGATGCAAGAAGGACAACTGGATGTACAATTTGAAGGGTATCAGTCCTATTGGAATTATGCTGAAAAGAAAGGATATTCGGGTACTGCTATTTTTTCTAAAGTAAAGCCATTGTCCGTTACATACGGTTTAGGCATTGAAGAGCACGATCACGAAGGCCGTGTAATTACGCTTGAACTGGAATCGTATTATCTGATAACTGTTTATACTCCTAATTCGCAGGAAGAATTGCGACGCTTGGATTATAGAATGAAATGGGATGATGATTTCCGTGCTTATTTGAAGAAATTGGAAGAGAAAAAACCGGTAATTGTGTGTGGTGATTTGAATGTAGCACATAAGGAGATAGATTTGAAGAATCCTAAAACGAATCGGAAAAATGCAGGTTTCACTGATGAAGAGCGTGCAAAGTTCACTACTTTGCTTGAATCAGGTTTTACGGATACATTCCGCTATTTCTATCCGGAGCAAGAGGGAATTTACTCATGGTGGTCCTATCGTTTCAAAGCCCGTGAGAAGAATGCGGGTTGGCGTATTGATTATTTTCTCACTTCCGATTCGTTGAAGGATAAATTGAGAGGTGCTCAGATTCATACTGACATCTTGGGATCAGATCATTGTCCGGTGGAATTGACAATAGAATTGTAAAAATGGGCTAAAAAAACTTTGTAGTTGTCGCAAAATGAATCCCTGATTATCTGCAATAAAAAGATAATCAGGGATTTGTGTCGTCGCAAAACTTATTCTGTTTTATTCTCATAAATCATGGATTCCTGTATATCTTTGTTTCGGGAAATAAATATTTTTTTCCTGAAAAACTGATTGAATCTATGAAACAATGGCATTTATTTTGCTTGTTGCCTTTGATGGCAGCTTGTGACTCCGGACATTCCGGTTCCGGAGAATTAATTTCGGTGGACTTGCGACAGGGGATAGATCATCCTTCTATGCTCAATCTGCAAGATGAGGTAGAGAGTGTGGAATATATACCTTTGGAAACAACCGATGATCCCGCTTCTTTGTTGGATGGAGTATCCGAATATGCTTTGACAAGCAAATACATCTATGTTTCTCCCGTAAAAGAACAACGGATTGTTCAGTTTGACCGGAAAGGTCATTTTATAAAGACATTGATTCCTTTCGGACAAGGACCGGGGGAGTTCAGTAATTTTTTAGCAGGTATACAGGCCGATGAGGAAAATAATCGTCTTTACCTGTTCAGTGCTAATCAGATAGGGGTCTACACCTTAGAGGGGGAGTTTATTCAAAATTTGAACCATGATTATCAGATAGTATATCAGCGTAAGGTGGAACAAGACTGTTTTGCTTCGGTGGCATTTCCGTATATTCCTTTTCGGAGCGGGAGTTATGGCTTAGGCATATTCACAGAGCAAGGGGACACTATTGCTGTAAAGAATGATTTTACTTCGCCACTGGTTCCTCCGGAGAAAGCAGGTTTTACTATAGGCATTGCAGCTACCTATTCAGGTAAGCAGCAGTCATTACTGTTTAAAACAGGATGTAATGATACTGTTTTCAGAATTTCCGATCATAAAATTATGCCAGCTTGTGTTTTGAATTTACAGAATTCAGACCAAGAAATCATCCGCTGCCTGGATGCGACTGATTTCAGTAGCTTACATCAAAAATTTGGAGGAAATAAGGATATTTTTGTGTCTGATCTTTTTGAGACGCCACGAAGTTATTATTTCCGTTGCAGGTATGATGGAGGACATTATGTGGTTTCCGTTGATAAAGAAACAGGGAAGATTCTGGCGGAGCAATGTGAGCAGCCTGAAGATATTTTTAAACTTTCTGATGCCAATCTTCTTTTTGGTATGTTGGGGACACGGAGTTATCGTAGCTTTCCCGTTTGGGGCCGTATGGAGAAAGATGGTTTGGTGCAGGTTGTCATTCCTTATGAGCTGAGTCTTTATGAAAAAGGATCCACCCTTACTGTTCCGGATGAATTAAAAAAGATAAATGTGGATAGTAATCCTATTTTTATAGTCTATAAATTGCGAGAAGGCTAAAAAGTGATACATTTGCGATATGATGAGAAAGTACTTGTTTATAGGCTGGGATGTATGGATGGTGGTGATATTGGGTATCATCTCCTCTTGCAGTCAGGATAAGGGCACTTCTAGACTGGCATGGGGGAAATATTATTTGTGGAGTGCCCCGGATTCCTCCTACCGGATACTGAATGCCATTCCTTTTCCCGATAAACTTTCCGTAGAAGAACAAGCGTGCTATGCATTACTGATGACACAAGCTATGTATAGATGTGGGCATAAGATATCTTCCGATTCATTGATAAACATTGCTGTACAGTATTATTCTTCACAAGGTAATGCAGATGATAAAGCTTCCGCTTTGCTTTATAAAGGATATATTTTAGAGGACTTGGGGCAGGATAATGAAGCTTTGTATGCCTATAAACAGGCAGAGGAGGCGGTAAAGACTGTTAAGGATTTGCGGATCCATTTTTTGATATATACAGCTTTAGGGAATATCAATGGAAGGTATGCTCATTATGAGCACTCACTGTCGTATTATAGAAAGGCGTTGGATCTTAATCTATCAGTTCCGGCTTGGAATGCAATGGGGGGAGAATATATATTTGCCCCTCTTTATCTGGCTCAGGGAACTCCCCGGTACAATGAAGAGGTCAAGTTGGTTTATGATAAGTTTTTAGGTTTGGTTAATAGGATGGACTTTACCTCGCAAGAGAAAATCTATTATCAATGGGCCTTGAAGGAGAAAGGCAAGCAGGAATGGGATTCGGCGGCTTCGTTCCTGTTAAAAGCGATGGACTATACCACTACTGTTGAGTCCCGTTACTGGTATGATGCTGAATTAGCTGTTATCTATAAACATTTAGGAAAAACTGAACTAGTAGACAGCCTTCGTAATAGGGCATTGAAATCTTCGCGACCACTTTTGAGATCCTCTGTGTACAAAGCTATATACCAGGATTTGCTGGCGGCTGGTAAGTTAAGTAAGGCTAATGAATATATGCAATGCTATATCAATGAACTGGAATTACTATTTACTTCCGGAAGCCGTACTGAATTGTTTAAAATCGAGAAAAGATATGATTACACGGCTTTATTACGTCAGAATGATGAATATCGAAGCCGATGGAGCATTACTCTGTTGATAACAGTGGCTGCTGTTTTTTCATTGACTTTACTGCTATGGGGCAGTTGGAAATTTTTTCGCCGCCAGAAACTGGAGATTTTAAGTCATTATAAAAGGGATGCTTCCATGTTGCAGCAGCAGATTGATGATTTACAAGAGAGGATAGAAGAGAATCAAGGTGAGGCGAAGAATCTGCAAGAACAGATGCAAATCCTTGAAAAGGAAAAGAAAAGTAAGGAAATACGTATTCGTCAGTTGGAACTCACTTTCCGTTCGAAACACATCTCGCTTCCGGTTGAGTCGGTGGAGGCAGCACAAGTATACTTGCAAATCGTGACGAAGGGAACTCCTCATTATACCCCTGCTGAAGACCGTACTAAATTAGAGTATTGGTTGAACATATCCCGTAATCGCTGGGCCGAGCGATTGGAAAAGCTTTATCCATCTCTGACCAACGGAGAGAAGGATATTTGTTACCTGTTTGTAGTGGGACTTTCATTTGATGAGATAGCCAGTTTGTTGGGAGTGCAGTCCCGTTCTGTAAACCGTGTGGTATATAGAATTTGTAGAAAGATGGGTATAGAACAAGGGAGCAAAGATGAATTTGTGGCACAAATCTTCCGTTTGGATGATTGCGACACAAATATATAGCTTACATGGCTACTTCGATGGCCAGTATTTGCGCTTCGGATTTAGCTTCAATTGTGACACTTTCAATGTCCCAGATACCGATACCGTCACGACGTGAAAGATTCTCGCCTGCTACATTTATTTCTCCTTCTATAATGAAGATATAAACACCTGTGCGTGGTTTGTGCATACGGTATGTCACACTTTGTCCGGCATCCAATGTGCCCATAGAGAACCATGCGTCCTGTAGCAGATGCGCCGGTGTATTGCCAGATGGTGAGATGAAGGTGGCTAGTTCGTTACGTTTCAATAACGGACGAATGTCATAATTATGGTATTCGGGTTTAGTTCCCTCCACATTGGGAATAATCCAGATTTGCAGGAATTTTGCGTCTTCAGTCTTACTGGCATTGTATTCGCTATGATAGATGCCTGTGCCTGTACTCATTACCTGAATTTCACCTGGGGCAATGGTACTTTCATTCTGTACGCTGTCTCCATGTCTTAAATATCCTTGTAAAGGGATAGACACCACTTCCATATTTTTATGGGGGTGCATACCGAAACCTTCTCCGGGAGCTACTGTATCATCATTTAGTACGCGTAAAGCACCGAAGTGAATTCGTCTTGGATTATAATAGTCTGCAAAGCTGAATGTATGGTAGGTTTTTAGCCATCCGTGATTAAAATACCCTCTTGTATTAGCTTTGTCAATTACTGTTTTCATAACTCATATCCTTTCTTTTTTAATTTGTTGATATTTGATATAACAATTGGGAAACAGAAAAGTTTAACGGTTGCTGTAAGGTGGGTTGTACTTTAGATTCAGCTCTTTTAAATGATCTGTTAGAGTCTTTTGTTACATTAGAAAACACATTTTGTTTCGGTTTTAGTGAAGATTTTTGGAGAACACTCTATGGTAAGAAGCTTTTGGTTTAGCAGACAGGTAAAAAGATAAGTTCGTTTTTCAAAAAGGGCCTTATCTTTTTTTAAAAGACCTTATTGTTTTGGAAAAACATCCTTATCTTTTAATGAAAGGAACTTATGTTTGGCACAAGAATTCATAGAACTTGGCGCAGGATCCGGCAGAATTTGTATCAAGATTCTGAACACTCCGGTAGGAGGAAATGTAGCTTCTTGAAACCGGACAAGGGCTATCGAACTGATTGGGAAAGTAAAATAAAGCAATGTGATGATTGATTGCCCAACAGAAGAAAACGAATTTGTATGTATACATTTGTTTTTACGAACGGAATAAAATCCTTTCATCACCATATCTTATTGTTGTTCAATGGTTTACTGTGTAGAAAGATGGTAAGACATGCCCAAGTGGTAGTTGACGGTGAATATGCCATACACTTTTCGCTTCCGGAACCAGACGGGCATGGCATGTTCTTGGAGCATGTTGGGCTTGTCCGGGGTCAAACCACTTGAGCGTCTTTTACGTCCTTTTATCACCACAAATTACTGGATACTAATTGATTATAGTGATTGAACAATTTTATTTTTCATGTAAAGACAATTCGGATGCTGGCAACTTGAGTAGTTAATCTTACAGTTCATACATT